>JBEPYC010000035.1:0-17938 GCA_041641555.1 Chitinivibrionales bacterium
CCTGTCGTAGAGGTCATCGGCAAGTCGATAGGCTATGACATCGTCTGTGTCCCTATCGACCGGCGTAAGCAGGCATCCCCCTGCTACAACCAGTGGCAACAGACTGGTCAATCCTCTTACAAATACGCCAGTTTTTTTGTGTATTCTTCCCATTTCAAGCCTTTTTGCAGGTGGTACTCAGCTCTGTATTTTTCGCCTGATCCTGCGCTGGAGTGTTTTGCCCCTTCTTGAGTCCGGATCCAGTTCTCTATATTTGGCTACTGCCTCAGATGCTTTCGTGTAGTTTTCCAGACGGTAAAACGTCTCCGCCAGATAATACCACGTCCGATCATAGGTGGACAGCCCAAGCGCACGCTGGAAATAATCCCGTGCAGTGCTCCAGTTTTTCTGACCGAAGGCGATTTTTCCCATCTGATAGTAGCCACGATGATCATCGGGGTAACGCTCCGAAAACTCTTCCCAGGCCTCCAACGCCTCTCCCAGGCGACTGAGGCGCGTTAGAATAAGCGGCACATAGTAGCGAGGAGCCCATTCATCCGGAAATGCCGTCTTCGCCTGCCGATAGAGATCAAGACTCAACTTGTAGTTATTACCACTCAAATAGGCCGATGCGGCCGATACGAGGTCCTCGTATTCTCCGTTTATTTTGTAGAGGCTATAATAGGCATCCGCCGACTTCTCATGCCTTCCGGCTTTTTTGTACAGTGCTGCCTGCAGCTCTCGAGCACGCTCGTAGTCCGGTTTTCGGAATATGGCCGAATCGAGACTTGCAATCGCCTTTTTTCCTTTCCCCTGTTCAGCAAGGAGTTTTGCGTATGCATACCATATCCCTTCATCCTGCCGCTCGCCCCCCAGGACCTTCTCGTACCGGACCAATGCGCTGTCGACTTCCCCGAGCCGTGCTTCCATTTCGGCGCACTCGAGCTGAAGTTCTCCTCGTCCCGGGGACAAACGAAGTGCTTGACGGCAAAGCTCGAGAGCATCTCCTGCCTGATCGAAATCAGCGTATCGCCGTGCCATTCTGGTTAGTTCGCCGGCCGACAATCCTTGCATCTTTTTGAGTCGGTCCAGTGTCGCAAGGGAAGCATCGGGTTTTTTGCTGTCGGCCAGGATGTCTGCTTTCACGAGCATAGCCTGCGCATACGCAGATCGTTGTGTCAATGCCATATCCAGCATCTTCAGTGCTTCCCTGCCCTGCCCGAGATCGCGGTAACAGAGCGCCGCATTGTAATAGGCTTCGGGGTATTCCTTCCGAATTTCTGCAGCCTGAAGAAACGTTTCCGCAGATCGTGCAAACCGATCCTGTCTGCGGTAAATCAATGCCGTATTGAATACGCTCTTGGCATGCCGCGGATCCTCCTCGAGAGCTCTGGCAAAAAAATCCAGCGCCTGTTCATGGTGTCGCTGGCTCAGCGAAATGTACCCAAGATTGTAATAGCTTTCGACATGTCCCGGCGAAAGCTCAATGACTTCACGAAAAGTATTCTCGGCATCAGTGAACCGATCCTGCCGTAAATAGGCAAGCCCCAGATTGTACTTTCCTTCGGCATGATCCGATGCAATCTGGGTAGCGGTCTCCAGATACCTGACAGCCTTATCGGTTTTCCCTTCACGAAGATAGTGTACACCTACATTGTACTGGGCCTTCCAGAAATACGGGTCGAGATTGAGCGCACGAAGATAGGCTTTCAGGGCTTCGGCGGGCCTGTCTAAATCGGATAGATTAACCCCAATATTATAGTAGACCCGCGGATTCTGAGGGTCGCGGGCGGTAATCTGACGGTACATCGCCAGGGCCTTTTGATCATACCCCTGCAGACCGAGCACTTTTGCCTGCTCGTAGAGCGCATCGACGCTATTCGGATCGATCTGGAGGATTCTGGCAATGTACTCCCCCGCCTGGCCAAACGACCGCCGTGCTACTGCAATTCGAGTGAGCGCCAGAAGCGAACGCGTATGTTTCGGCTCGATACGGACTATTTCAGACAGAAGCCGAATAGCGCGCACCGAATCCCTCTGTTTGACAGCAGAAAGCGCTCCCGCATATCGGGGAGCGGTATATCCCGGATCAAACCGCACGGCTTCTTCGTAGGCAACCTGGGCATTATCGAGATTCCCCTGGCGCGCAAATACCACTCCGATGTTATACCAGGTTCGAGCCTTGTCGGCCCCCCGTTCCAAACCCTGCTTCAGGTAAAAAAGCGCACTGTCCGGAGCATTCATCCTCATATAAAGGACGCCGAGATTATAGAGCGCACTTCCATAGTTGGGATTCAGCGAAAGGACCGTTTGATAATCCTGCTTGGCTGACTCCTCGCGCATTGCACGTGCACGGTTACTCCCCCGGTTATAGAAAGCACGGGCATAAGAGGAATCGATCATTATAGCCTCGGTAAAGCAACTGTCGGCATGGCGCAACTTCTGCAACCGGGCGTATGCAACGCCAATGTTGTTGAGAAGTACCTGGATTTTGCACGTGTCCTCTGGTGATGGCTGCCATGTTCGTATCGCATCGGCGTACTTGCCTTCATCGAAAAGCTTTTGCCCTTTCGAAAATTCTGGCTCGATACAGGCCAGTTCACGTGCATCGGGCATTTCCAGCTCATCGGTTTCCCGCTCGAACTCAGCCGTTTCCCGGTCTTCTTCGTCTTCAATACCGATCATGATTTCGTTGGTGAATAAAGAGCCTCTGAAAAAGCCAAGACGGGTAAATGAGTTGCTGACCAGAAGAAAACACAATATCAGAGCGGGAATCAGATAACCGCCGGCCAGCTCAAACCGTTTCATGACACCCCCGCCTTCTGCATACATTCGCGGAGGCCCCTGCCAACCACATTCTGGATTTCCAGGCCAGGGCGAGCGTTCAATTCTATCACTGCCGGCCCCCGCAGGGCATCGATACTCAAATCAACACCCATGTAGTCGAGCGGGAACACCTCACGCAGTTCACCCGCCAGTTTCCAAAGCTGATTCCAGTGCGGGACCTCATGCCCGGCAAGCTCGATATCGGCTTCGGGGTGGCGCCTGATTCTTTTCCCGCGGCTCCATCCATCGGTCGTGCGTCCGGTACCCGGATCGATCCCAACAGCAAAGCCGCCTGCATGAAGATTGGCTTTGCCTCCCGATGCTTCGGTTCCAATACGGATCATGGCCGCAACAGGAATGCCTTTACAGACAATTATCCTGACATCAGGGATACCTTTTCTGCAGATCCGGCTCAGAGCCGGATGTCCCGAGATAGTGGCCTCCGCAAACGCCTGATCCATCGTTTGGTCCATCGAGTACACTCCGTAGAGTATATCGGCCACATATCTGCGTTGCTCTATATGAGTAAAGACATTCTGACTGGAAAGGACCCATTCAGAACCCTTCTTTCCAATGACTACGGAAATGCCCGCACCACCGTAGCCCCGCGAGGGCTTGACCACGAACCGATCCCGACTCTGCAGTCTTTTCAGGAAATCGGCAATTTCGAAATGGCAGCGTGCCTGTGCATACAACGGCGGTGTCGGAAACCCATTCTCGAGCAGGATTCGCTTCGTTACAAGTTTGTCATCGACGAGCCCGAAGTGTTCCCGGGAGTTCAAAGCCATGACAAAGTCTATATTTCTGCTGTTGATTCCAAGCACACTGCTACGCATGGTCAACTCCTGCCGCAACGGCTGGCTGCTTATCGAATATGAGCGTGCGAAAACGAATCAACTCCGATACACGGATGCCTGTCCAATGGCCGAAATACAGGGCCGCAGCCACCACCAGTAAAAACGTTTCGGGCAGCACCACCATGACCATCTGAAGAAATACCGAACTCATGACCATATAGCAAAACGCTACCACAAGCATTGTCCATCCGAGAATCTCGATAGACTTTCGCATGCCGCGCTCCTGAGCTATCGTAAAGAATCGTTCGATCGTAATGGAAAGTATCGCCAGCGGGAAAAAGAATGCCTGAGCGAAATGTGAATTTCCAAATCGGGCCCCTGCAGTACCAAGCGCAATCAACGCCCCAACCACAAACACCATAATAATTGTCAGTCGTGGTGTGTGAAGCAACCGGAGGGCTCCCAGCATTCTGTTAACAAGAGCGCCGGCCATGATGATGCCGGCAAAAATGGCCATACCCCACCAAAGCCCGGTACCAAAAAAAGAATACGACACCAGAGCAGGAAGAAACGTCCCGAATGTCTGAAGACCGATTACGTTCCGGAAAATGATGGTGACCAGAGCTCCGATCGGAATGACAAGTACCACACTGAGCAGACTCACAGGAATGCCTGCCGACGCAAACGTTTGCCAGACATTGACAATATCGAACACCCCGTGCCCGCCGAGGTTCTCGCTTCGGGGAACCAGCTTCTTTGCGATCGAATAGTGGTAATCAAACCGGATCCGGCTGGTGTGTGACAACATTGCATGATCGCCACGGTAAAAAGACATATAGTGCGCGGGCTTTTCGGCGAAATATCCATTCAGGGGACAGAAAGGCACCCACGATCCGTTGAGATAGACTTCCACCCATTGATGACCGGTACGCTTGGTTTTCCCCCGTAGAATAATACCGCCGACAAGCCGGGACGGAATACCACGCCGCCGCAATAACGCGACCATAAGCCTGCTTTTTCCGTTACAGCTTGCTTCGCCCAGGCGGCAGGTAAGCGCCGCATCGGTTTCTCCCGAGAATCGCGCCGGACGGATCTCTTCGTATACGTACCCGAAAACCGTTTTGATACTCGAGACGGCATCCGTTTCATCATCCAGCCCAAGTTCATTGTATGTGCGAACAATAGCCGAATCATTGGTCTGGATCAGATCGGTTTCTTTCAGATACAAAGAAAGATGGTGAGAGGTGTGCTCGGGAACTCTGTAGGAGCCGGGCAAACGGTAGCGAACCCGGTTCGTGCGAGCACGCACGATCATCGAGGTCCGGAGTTCCCCGAAACTTTGGGTGAAATCATACTCTATCCTTCGGTTTCCGTTTTCACGTTCAATATGGTAGCTGGTGAAATCACCACTGATTTTTTCCTGGTCGATAGACTGACCCAGTTCCGAAAGAGGGAGATAATGACCGATGACCAGATCTTCGCCGTGTCCCTGAGCCTGGGTGGCAATGGTGAGATCGTAGGCCTGCTGAGGGACAATCTGATCCAGGCGGTAGCCCAGAACCCCGAATTTAAGCGCGGTGATTCCGGCCCATGCCGATACAAGTCCAATGACAATTATGCGAGCGACCCTTTGGGGATTTTTCATGATGCCGCGAAGAGATAAGGTGTGCCGCTGATGCGACTCACAGCAGTTCTATCGAACTCGGGTGTTTTCGATAATGTACCTCTATTCTCTAATAATTGCACAGATTTGTGGATATATTTATGTACATTATCGGTTATCCGGATCGAATCCGCTCATTCTCCCAAACCCATCGATCCTATGTACGTTATAGTCTTTCCAGCTGGTTTTACGAAGCAGCTTAACCATGGTGTTGACGTTTCCTTCAACCGTGTACAGAGTGTCTCCATTATGGGAGACTCGCAGTACTATTCCGCTGTGGCCACCCTTGTTCCGGTAATTGTACCGAACGTAGTCGCCCGGCGACGGCACAAAACAATCCCAGCCGGGATCCTGATGAGAAATCCAGCGACCTCTCCTCCGGAACCACCGTCTCAGTTCTCTTGAAGTCCCGATTACCCATTCGGGGTCATCAACCGGAGAGAGAGAATATCCACCAGCACGGTATACCCATGAAACAAATTCCGAACACCAGGCTTCGTACTCTGTGCCTTCTCTCCGAAGGTAACGGCTCAGGTCATACGGTTCGCGTCCAAGGTGTTTCCCGATGTCCGCGGGTGTTCGGTTCTTTTCGCTCAAAGCGATCGAAAGTACTTCAACAGGAACCAGATCCAGTCTGACGGAAAGGAAATCCTGATCCGAAACAAGATCGACAACCGATTCGACCTTCTTCCCGCGCCTGATTATTATCCGATTCCCCGGCGGCGATGCTCCCCGAGTATAATCCTTTTCCTTTCGGGAGACCGCTATCAGTTTTTTCATACCGCGACACTTGACTACTTTATAACGTGCGACGTCGGAATCACACCGAAGCTCGAGAATCAGCATCGACGATGGAAACGCATCGAAATGGATATTCTCCCGATACTCCCCTTTCCTGTATCGTTTCCCCGAAATCACCGTATGTGCCCGTCCACGCAGATCGAAAACCGAAATACTCACGATTGCAATATCGCGGGGAACCGAAAAGAAAAATGAAGATCCTGCGATTCTGGGGCGAAAGCGGCTCTCCGGCGATTCAGCTACTCTGCTCGAGGGCTTGAAGAAAAGAAAGGTGCCCTGGCGGTCGGTAGTATCGATCATGCCGGTTCCATACAATTCAACTTCGAGCCCCGGCACCGGAAGGTTCTGTTGATTCCGAATCGTACCTGAGAGATCAACAGGCTGAGCAACCGAAACGGCAGCCAGCAACACAAGACCTGTAGCACAAACAGTATTCATCGGAATCCATCGGGAAGGACCAATAGCAGCTCAGATTTTATCTTACTGTTTCTGCGCATCCGATGAAAAGCCGAGCATAAAAAAAGCCCACTCTGGAAGAGAGGGCGCAGAACCTACCATTGAGTTTCCCCGGTCAATGCGGATTCTACTCTATCATAATCGTATTCGGAGCACTTCCTGGTATCCATCCATGACCTTGTTGCGGATCTCCACCAGCATATTGAAGGCGACTTTGGCTTCCTGTGATTTGTTCATTACCTGATGAACATCGGTGATCTCACCCGCCAGAAAACTCTCCTTGGCCGCACTCGATTCTTTCTGCGCGGCGTTGACATCCTTGAGAAATGTTTCGAACGTCTCCTTGAATGAAGGAACTTTGCCTTCAGGTTTGATACTCTTACGTACATGTCCTTGCTCGGTAATGCGTCCGGGCGACAAACCTTCTATTCTCATGCAGAAACCCTTTCAACAACCGGTTTACTGTCGTGCCTGTAGATCCAGACACCGGGACTGGTTTCATTCATCTAACAGAAGACCTGGTGCAGCCCCTGTTTATTATATCCATGATTCAGGACATTTTCCAGAGCCAGAAAGTTTTTTGTGCGAACATGGGAATCAGGCAGGACGGTCCCCTTGGTCCGAGGAAAACAACGGTGTCTTCCATTACTTTTCTTCGACGGTATCACGGGATTGAGCGGCGCGGTACAAACGGTCATTAATCGCTCGGCCCAGTCCAGTATTCGGGACCGGAGTTGCAACGATCAGATCGACCCCTGAGGCATCGAGACGTTTCAAGGCGGAGAAAAGGTTACATGCCGCTTCAGAAAGATCACCTGAAGGGGATAGTACTTCGACCCGGTAAAGCACTGCATCGAACTGCGCTGCCTTCAGAGTGAGTACCCCTACTCGCTTTTCCAGACCGGTGTATTCGTGTGGATCTCCAAGAACAACGGGTGTACCCGGTGCATAATGCCTGGTGAATCGTCCGGGGGAAGCATGCCGATAGTCGCCCCGATCAGGAATGATTACTTTCCCGACACGAGCCTCGATATCTTCCAGGGGAATGCCGCCGGGTCGCAGAAGCACCGGTTGGGACTCCATGCAGGAGATTATCGTCGATTCAACACCGACTTCACACGGCCCGCCATTGATAATGAAATCGACCTCCTCACCGAGCCCTTCACGCACATGCTCGGCGCTGGTGGGGCTGATGCTGCCAAACGGGTTGGCGCTGGGTGCTGCGATCGGAGTTTTTGCAGCTGCAATCAGATCCAGTGCCATTTGTTTGGCAGGCATTCGGAGGCCGACCCCCGGAAGACCGGCGGTAACCAGCTCGGGCACTTTTGGGCTTTTTTCTACAATGACGGTCAGAGGGCCGGGCCAGAATGCCTCCATGAGTTTTCGGGCAGTATCAGGTACACTCGCGGCAACCTGTTCCACCTGATTCATGTAGGCGATATGCACGATAAGCGGATCAAAGCGGGGTCGCTTCTTGACCGAAAATATCCGCGCAACGGCGGTTTCGTCAAAAGCATCGGCCCCCAGCCCGTACACCGTCTCCGTTGGAAACGCAACGAGGCCGCCCGCTTTGATTATCCGTGCAGCATGGGCAACTGCATCCATAGCATGCTCCCGAATGGGAAAGTGCAGGGCTCCAGCCTACGCACCAAGAAGGCTTTCGTAGTCGGTGACAGATCCCTTTGCGATGCAGCACTCGATGATCTTCCGTCCAACCGGATCAAGGTCATCACAGAGATACTTCTCGAGTTCTTTCTTGAAGAAACGGTACAGGATTTCAGCCCCGCGGTCGTACCCCTCGAATCCGACTTCGTGCTGTTCTTCCACCCGCAACAGTTCGTGAGGTATTATACTGCCCTCGACCTGCATTGACTTAAGAGTATACCCAAGCAGCGAACACCGTGATTTAACCAACTGATCGGGTTTGAAGCGAGCCATTCCCCGACGAGCGAGATACTCACGGGATACCCATTGCGGCATGAAACTCACTTTCCAGGCACCCACATTCTGATTCGGGGTCAGAGAAAAGCGTGTCTCGGGGGTATCCATGATCTGACGCAGGAGAAGATTGGCATGATCGACAAACCTTCCCGATGCAAACGGCCAGTAGGATCCAACTCCTTCACTGGTCAACGCTTCACTCTCGGTGATACTGGGGTTGGCATGTCCGCGCGGGGCTACCAGTCGCCAGAGCCACGCAAGCGCCGGCGGAAGTAAATGCAGGTAACCTACGATTCCATAGGTAGGCATATCATGGGTACAAAGCGGGGTGCGAATACCGAAATTACGGAGCTGTACTTCCACCATCCCATCCACGGTATCGGGCACAAGCCGGCGCGGCAGGATAACGCGCGGATTCGGACAGGGAATACCCGGCTTGTCTTCTATGTGCTCCCAGATCAGACAGGTTGAATCAGGCGCACCCTGAAGATTGAGGAAGATGAGAGGCTCATCGGGATGTATCGTTATTCTCTCCAGGTGCGGGTCAGTGCCATAGTGAAGTATATGGTTCAGCCGGACAAACCAGGCTTCTTCCGCATCACAGGCTCCAACGAGTCCACTCCCATTTTGCACCGACGTGTGACACATCGCCATATCATCGGTAACGGGGTTGAGTACGCAGCCGTGCGGAAGCGTCAGGTATTTTCGTTCCCCGCTGACGCTGTTCTCTCCCAGCACAAGACGACCATCTTCTTCGCGGTGCACGTGTTCGAGCATTTCGCTTTTTCCACTGCCGCTGGCTCCCTCATGCATAATCGTGGTGACGTTATCGTACGGAGTCACTACCTGAACAGTCGATGCGTGCAGGGTTGTCCATTTTTCTTCCTCCCCGATGGAGAGCAAAGCACCATACACGCCTTTTTTCGCACTCGGGCCCGGATAGAGATTATAGGAAAAAATCTCATACAGATCATCGAGGCGATTATGTACCACCACCTGCTTTCCTTCGAAGTGAGTGTGCCGGAAAGGAGGGGCAAGAAAAAGAGCGGTATGAACCTTGAAATCATGTTCCAGCTTTGACAAATCAATAATTCCCTGCAGGTCTGCCAATCCGGCTATGAAAAAGCCGGCATTATCAGGAGCGATAAGAAGCCCGCCGTAGCTCTCGTGTTCCTCGAAGGCACCCAGGGTGAAAGCGGTCACGATGAGATCCTGTTGCTCAAGCCATTTGAAGGTCTCTTCCCGCAGACTACTGAACTTAGATCCCTGCCGTTGTTCGAATCGAGTTTTATCGGTCGGTTTTTCGTCACCGATCAGCATGCATTCAGGATCTCTCCGCCGCATGTATTCTTCAAGGTAGTTGACAGCAAAGCCATTTTTGCACCTGGCGACATTTACCTCTGGGACAAACTTGCCATCCACTTCATAGCCAACTTCATACTTTGTATTGGTGGGGTTACCAAGCGCAATATCGAGCAGAGACGAGCGCTCACCTATAAACCGGCATGATCGAGCAGATTTCAGGATCTCTCTCACGTGCTCCGGTACCACTATTCTCTCGAACATTTCCATTTCACACTCGGACATGAGGATTCCTTTCAATAATGATTCACTACGTTGAATGCGCACGTTTTTCAGGCACAGCAATGTACTGGAACAAGCAGAACTATTACTGCACTTCCGATTGGTGGCTGCCGGCAATCCACAACACTACCGAAGAACCACACCCTGAAACGATAGAATTATGAGAATTCAATGTATCACAAAAAACGGGCCGTCAGTGTGGAATCGAATTTTCCAGCTGACGGCCCGTAAAAGACATAGCGCACTCGACGCTATCTCATCTAACTTGCCGGATTGTTTCGCACCGACGTATAAATATAAAAGATTGAGCACCCGAAATCAACACCTGAACGTGTACTCACGGGAGTGAGCGGCCTGAACCGAGTTCACTGACATAAGCAGCCGTCTGAACCCTCAAAGGCAGGCACCTACGGCACACTATGCTATCCCTGCACTCACCGAAGCATCCCGGTATGAATCAGAGGCTCTCGTTTCTGAAACGGGGAGCACGCTCCAACGTAAAAACGATCACCCGCTCACCAGTCAGGGAGCTTATATCGGTGTGCAGGGATTTGACCCCAATCCCCAGGACATCTTTGATAATCGTTTCGAGCAGATGACGTGCCTTCTCGATAAGCTCCTGCCGTACGTCCTTGATCAACTTCCGTCCCGTGCCGGAGTCACTTTTGGCCAACTGTTTTTCAGCCTGGGTCAGCACGCCCCGAAGCCTCACAAAAACCGTATCTTCCATGATAAAGGTTCGTGACTCCTCCGGACCGCGCCCCATGTACTCCCGCTCAAACTTCACCACGGCTTCGGTTATCCGGGCTTCCGCTTCTCCCCGGGTGGCATTCACCATCTTTTCACACCTCTCATTGGGCGTTCCCCAGATCCGGCGGCACATAGCCGTCTTCGCTCATCTGTTGAATCTGATTGCTGACTTTGTCCGATAGGGACTTCTTGAACCCATGCAGTTTGTTTCGCAGGGGCTGATCGGAAACAGCCAGAATCTGTGCGGCAAGAATTGCAGCATTTCCTGCTGCATTAACCGCAACCGTTGCCACCGGCACACCATTTGGCATCTGCACTATAGACAAAAGCGAATCCCACCCATCGATCGAGTTACTCGACTTTATGGGAACCCCGATGACAGGCAGACACGTCAGCGAAGCAACCATCCCCGGAAGGTGGGCAGCGCCACCTGCTCCCGCGATTATCGCTCCCAGACCCCGTTTTTCGGCACTCTTCGCGTAGGCCATCATTCGTTCCGGAGTACGGTGTGCCGACACAACGGTCAACTCAAACGGCACATCAAACTCACGCAGAATCTCCTCGGCTCCCCGCATCACCTTCAAATCCGACTGGCTCCCCATAATGATTCCGACACGTGCCTGACTCATGCCCGTACCCCCACTGTTTTTTTAACCTTCAAGGCGATTTGCTTCGCCTTTTCGATTTCATCGTTGATAACTGTCACATGCCCCATCTTGCGGAACGGACGGGTATTTTTTTTCTGGTATCTGTGGATATACACACCCGACCATGCCAGAATTTTTTCAAGCCCATCATACAGAACAGGACCTTCAAACCCGCGTTCGCCCACCAGGTTGACCATAACCGCCGGGCTTCGCATCCGGGGAGATCCCAGGGGAAGATCCAGAATGGCACGAAGATGCTGTTCGAACTGCGAAGTGATATTTGCTTCTATAGTATGATGTCCGCTGTTATGTGGACGCGTTGCCAGCTCATTTACCAGCACCTCGCCCCGGGGCGTTACGAACATTTCTACGGCTAAAACCCCGACTACCCCCATTTCCCGGGCGATCTTTCGGGCGATTCGATCAGCTTCAGCGCGCACCGTGTCTTCCAGCTCCGCAGGGGCAAAAAGGTAATCAAGCATATTTGCCTGAGGATGAAAAACCATTTCTACTACCGGAAATGTCTCCATCTGGCCCCGGATATTCCGTGCCACAATCACCGCGATCTCTTTTTCGACTTCAACGCATCGCTCAATGACACTGGGTTCGTCGAAACACTGTGCCATCTCCGCTTCCGAAGCGATCTTGATTACCCCTCTTCCGTCATACCCGGATTTCCGGAGTTTCTGATAAGCAGGCAACAAAGAAGCATGCTTGTGCAACTCATTGCCGGATTCAAGAAGGCGGAATTCCGAGGTAGGTATGTCGTTATCGGAAAAGAACTGCTTTTGCAGTCCCTTGTCCTGGATAATCCTGACCACCGCGGAAGACGGATGGACCTGAATTCCTTTTCGCTCGAGTTCCGTGAGCGCCTCGAGGTTAACGTCTTCGTATTCGAGTGTGAGGATATCCACCTGTTCGCCGAATCGGCAGACATCCTCGTAACTTCGAGCATTGCCCTGGAAAAAATGTTCGCAGAAACTCCTGCATGGAGCATTTGGATCTTTGTCCATCACGTACGGCGTAACACCAAAATTCATGCAGGGCTGTAGAAGCATTCGGCCTAATTGTCCACCCTGAATAATACCAAGCCGTAGATCTCCTTTAAATAACCGGGGATGCATAGAAGCGCTTTGTTTGCTCCTGGAGCTTTGGGTCATTCCACCATACCTTTGCAATGTTTTTCATGTATGAAATCTGCACAAAACAAAAGGCCGTCAGGAGAAAAACAATTTTTCCTAACGGCCAGCTGAGAACATCGCTTTGAAAAGCTATTTCACGTACTTGCCATTTAGATCCCAAAAAATACAACGCATCTGGGCAAAAACACAAAGAATTTGAGCCCTGTGCACGCCCCTTAGCATAGTATCCCTGATCCGGAAAATGCCTCGGTTCACCGTTCCAACTTCGCGTCCTCACCTGAACCACAAATGCATCGAAGGGAAGATGTTATCCCGGTTTCCCGAGGGTTCAGATTAACTCGGAAATGAATTCTATCACCCGCTCAGCGTTATTGATAGCATCGCACCGCTCGGCATCGAGCCGGAGCTCCGGATCAACGGGACTCTCGTAGGGCACATCGACGCCGGCAAGACCTCGGGCTTTCCCGCCACGGGCCTGTTCATAGACACCTTTCGAATCCCGTCGTTCCGCCTCCGTCAGAGAAACATCCACATGCACTTCAACAAACGTCTGCTCCGTAAACATCGATCGCACCCTTGCCCGCTCGGATTTCAACGGACTGGCAAATGTGCAGATAACCACATTGCCATAGTCGTAGAGAAGCCGGCAGAGATGGCCAACACGGCGGACATACTCCTCGCGATCGACCCGGGTATGATCGAGATCGGCATTCAGACCGCGACGGACGTTTTCATTGTCAAGACGCACTACCTGACATCCTCGATCAAAGAGTTTTTTCTCGACTTGCTGTCCGATTGTGCTTTTTCCGGCTCCGTGCAGGCCCGTTAGCCAGATGCACAGAGGCTTATGACCATTTTTCCGGACTCGGTCCTCCAAAGCGACCAACCCGGGATCCCACTGAATTTCACGAGGGGGAGCATCGGTCTCCAGCCGTTCTTTTCGCTGTTTTTTCTTGAGTTCATCGATGGTGCTCCGGGAAGAGTGACGAATGGTGCCGGATGCTACCGTACGGAAATCGTCGGGATCGATAAGAATGAATCCACCGGTCCACCGATTGCGGTCATAGGGGTCAAAGAATAGTTGTCGTGCCGTGGTAACCTTGACTCGCCCGATTTCGTTGAGCGACAGTGTAGTGGCCGCTGCCCGATGCAACGAATTGACATCGAGCTGATACACGACTTCGTCCACGAATGCCTGGGTTGTCTGGGTAGTATGCTGAAGAATGTAGCGATTTTCGGTAGAGAGATCGTGCCGTTCATCCATCCATACCAGTATCGCTTCAAATTCGTTTTCCACATGTGGTATGTTCTGGCGACGGACAATCATATCCCCGCGCGAAATATCAATCTCATCTTCAAGTGTCAAAATAACCGACTGGCCCTCGGTAGCCTCTTGGAATTCCTTCTTGTAAAAATGCACTCCCTTTACGCGCGAATGCTGCATACTGGGAAGCGCGATCACCTCTTCGCCTACCCGAATTGTTCCCGAGACAACCGAGCCGGAGAAACCTCGAAAATCCTGGTGGGGCCGAATAACGTATTGGACCGGAAACCGAAAATCAACCAGATTACGATCGGCACTGATTGTAACGCTTTCCATGAACTGAAGCAGCGGTAATCCCTCATACCAGGGAGTGTTGCTGCTTCGGCTTACGACATTGTCTCCCATGAGAGCAGATACCGGTATGAACTCCAGATCCTTTACGTTGAGTTTGAGCGCAAATTCCTTGTACTCCTGCACAATTTCATCGAACCGCTCTTTGGAATAATCGACCAGGTCCATTTTGTTGATGCAGACCACCACATGAGGAATTCCCAGCAGGCTGGCGATAATTCCATGGCGTTTGCTCTGGGTAAGAACTCCATTGCGTGCGTCGATCAGCAGTATGGCCAGATCCGCAGTCGAGGCGCCGGTAACCATGTTCCGCGTATACTGTTCGTGTCCCGGTGTATCGGCAATAATGAACTTGCGTCTGGTTGTGGAGAAATATCGATAGGCTACATCGATCGTGATGCCCTGTTCCCGCTCCGCGCGAAGCCCATCGGTCAGCAGCGCAAGATCGACTTTCTCGTCGCCACGCAGCTTGCTGACTGCAGCCAGCTGATCGAGCTGATCCTGAAAGATCTGTTTGCTGTCGTGAAGCATACGGCCGATAAGCGTACTCTTCCCATCGTCAACACTTCCAGCAGTGGTGAAACGGAGGAGATCCCTTGTTTTTACCAGTGCGGCTTCTTTTTTCGCTGCTGCGTTCTTCATCTTAGAAATACCCCCGTTTCTTTCTGTCTTCCATAGCGGCTTCACTGCGCTGGTCATCGGCTCTGCCACCACGCTCGGTAACACGCGTTGCGGCGATCTCGTTGACAATATCCTGCAGGCATTCCGCTCTGCTTTCGGTTGCTCCGGTGCATGTCATGTCTCCGATAGTGCGAAAACGAACCCAGGCATTTTCGGAACACTCCCCTTCCAGCAGCGTGTTATAAGCCCCAAGCGCCAAAATGACATTTCCCCGGCGAACGATTTCTCGCTGATGAGTGAAATAGAGCATTGGCATTTCGAGGTTTTCACGCTGAATATACTGCCACACGTCCAGTTCGGTCCAGTTGCTGATGGGAAAAGCACGAATATGCTCCCCGGGCCGTTTCATCCCGTTATAGAGATTCCACAATTCGGGACGCTGGTTTTTCGGATCCCACTGGCCGAAACGATCGCGAAAGCTGAAGAACCGCTCCTTGGCTCGCGCCTTCTCTTCGTCGCGGCGGGCCCCGCCGAGAGCGCAGTCAAACTTGTATTCGCTCAGTGCATCCAGAAGGGTGACCGTTTGAAGCGCATTGCGGCTGGGGTTGGGCCCCTCTTCTTCCTTTACACGCCCCAGGCGTATAGAGTCTTCGACCAGCCGTACGATCAGAGTAGCACCGATCTGTTTCATCCACTGGTCCCGAAAACTGAGAGTCTCATCGAAATTGTGCCCGGTATCTATATGCATCAGGGGGAAGGGTATTTTTCCCGGCCAGAAGGCCTTATGGGCCAAATAGCTCATCAGGATCGAATCCTTACCGCCAGAAAAGAGCATAACCGGCCGTTCGAATTGAGCCGCTACCTCCCGGATGAGGTAAATAGCCTCGGCTTCGAGGATATCCAGTGTATCGCGGAAATATTGAGACATTTCTATTCCTCCTGCTATGACACCCGTTCGCCACCGGTCACTGTTTCAGGTTGGACGGGAACGGTTTCCTTACCACTGACCGAAGTTTTTCCCGGAATCTTGAGAATGTGCTGCGCCACAGCACCAAGGAAGACAACACCCGATCCGACAACAATTGCACTAAAATAACTTCCCGAGATATCATAAAGCCATCCTCCTGCGGTGGGACCTACGATTCCTGAAAAGCCGTATGCCAGAAAAACATACGGATAGATGCCGGCCATTTTCTCGGCGCCGAAAGCGTTGACAGTCTGTGCCATGTAGACAACAAAACACGCGCCAAAACCAAATCCGGCGCAAAAGGAGGCTGCCACAAACAGCCAGGCAGCGGGCATTGGCAAAAGCAGCAGGGCGATGGCTACACCTAAAAACAAGAGCGAAGACGGGATCGTCCTGTCACCGATTTTGTCGGCCAGTGCCCCCCACCCCAGACGCCCGAGACTGTTCCCAATGGCAAAGCTACCGATAGCCGCCGCGGCAAAGGTCGATGGCACATTGGAGGAAAGCCCGATTGGCTGGAGGTTTCCGATGACCAGAAGACCGCCGAATGTTCCTGCCCATATTCCTGCAACCAGTCGCCAAAATTGTCGGTCGGCAAACACATACCCGACACTCGTGCTGCCATTGGAGACCGAAGCCGTGCTTTTCTCCGGGTTTGAGAGAAAAAACGATGCTGCAACAATCGCTGCGCCGTACCATACTGCAATGAATCGGAATATCTCCAGTACCGATCTGCCATTGTCGAATTGCCGAGCTGCCAGTGCCGATAAAAGCACCGCTCCACCTCCGAATCCCGCTACGGCAATACCGCTGACCAGGCCCTTTTTCTTTGGAAACCATTTTATGCACGTTGCAATCGGACACACGTATCCAAACCCGATACCGGCACCCGCTACAACGCCAATGCCAAGCAGAAGGGCCGGAAAAGCCCCGCCGGAAAGAGAAGCAATCAGGTACCCGGTGCCAAACAGCACTCCCCCCGTGAGTGCAACGGGGGCGGGACCAAACCGGTTTTGCAACTTGCCGGCGAATACCATGGAAATGGTAAACACGGCTATACATACTCCGAAAACAACCTGAGACTGTGCCTGCGTAAGACCATAGTTATCGGTGAGTGAAGGAACGAATGTACTCCATGCATACACACTTCCAAGGCATACCTGCATTACTATCGAAGCAGCCAGGACAACATATCCCTTCATGCGGGCTAACTCCCTTTCTGATGACTTGTTCATGAGCGTAGACCAAAACCCGGCCCCGTGGTGCATGTAGGTGCCGAACACATACCGCGCTCAAAGCGGTGAAAGGCCGCCTTTCAAGCAAAAAAAAAAGGCCGCCAGAGAGGAACACCACGGTTCCTTCCTGACGGCCCGCTCGAGAACCCGGCGACCAATACGCCGTTTTCCCTCACTTGCCATTCGAGTTAAAAGATAAAATTCCTCTTGCGAAGAAGTCAAAGGGACTGCGCCGTTTTCTATTTCTCTTTATCCGGCTATAAGGCAAGGTCCCGATGACGTACATCGGTTTCCTCAACGGAATAATGTTTGCTATGCTTCTGCTCGTGTCCGAACCTGATGGATCCGTGAACGCTACTTGTGAGATTCCGGTACTTCAGAAAACGCCCGAAACAAAAGAGATGCTCATGCCCGAAGAATCAGCCTTTCATGTTCTCGATGAGACTCACATCCTGCTTTTCCTGATACAATTCCTTCTTCTTCTGGGCTCCGCCAAGCTTCTTGGCCTGGTATTTGTCCGCTTCAAGCAACCCACCGTTACCGCGGACATACTCGTCGGCATAGTGTTCGGCCCGACAATCCTTGGGCGCCTTTCCCCGGCCGTGCAGCAATGGATATTTCCAGCCGATCCGTTCCAGGTAAGCATGCTGGATACCATTGCCTGGATCGGTATTTTCTTTCTGTTGCTGGTAACAGGGCTTGAAGTGAATTTCTCGAGCGTCTGGAAACAAAAAGGCAAAGCGCTCTGGATCTCCATTTCCGACATAATCATTCCTATCGTGATTTCGGCTGCGGTGCTCGCGTTTCTTCCTTCGGACTATATGCTGGAACCGCAAAGACGCTTTCTGTTCGTCTTGTTTATCAGCACGATCATGACAATCAGCGCAATGCCGGTTTCGATTCGGGTAATGCAG
>JBEPYC010000036.1:0-17682 GCA_041641555.1 Chitinivibrionales bacterium
AAGGAGAACACCGCTCCAGTGCTCGGGTTTGATTTCTCCACAAGTCTATGGGACCTCATGGTAAGCGGTGAAACGGCCCTGCATCGCACCCTGACGACCTACAGACTCACTGAGCTCCAAACGGTGCAATCCGTTCCCCGGAACTGGGTGCCGCGGGTTTCCCTGGGCCTGGGTAAATATTTTGACTTTGGAGACATAAACGATCGCATTCTGATCAACCTGGAAGGCTACTTCAACGGTGCAGGTACCGACCGGTCTGATCTGGCCCCTTCAGGAATAGACATGACCAGGACCGACACCGGGCTTTTCAGTAACCTGGAGACTTCGGGATTACTGGATCTTGTTTTCGATCAGAACAATATTTCAAGATGGTACCTGGCGGCATTTGCCACCATAAACCGCTTTCTGGTCACCGAGATGTCTCTCTCGATCAGCGGACTTGCAAACCTGAACCAAAGAAGCGCACTGCTCACCGCTGGCTTGAACTACCGGACGCTGCACAACCTCTCTTTTGACCTTGTTCTTTCCGGGTTTCCGGGGCAGAAGTATACCGAGTACACGATTACCGGCGAAGGCGCACGTGCAGAAATGCGTGTCGGAGTGATTTTCTAACGCTGACCATCGGGATGGTTCTTACCTGACAATAATCCGTTTGGCTTCCACTGCCCCATTATCCGAGCGATATACACGGATGCGCGTAGTCGGCTTTGGATGATACCTCTGGGCCGAAAGACGAAATCGATTACCCCCTATTCGACGCCCCAGGAGATCGAACACCAGTGCCTGATTGACATTTCTCACCGGCACAATTCCTTTTGCTTCTTCCTTGCGTGCAAAAGTAATCGGGCATGAATACGAAGAGCCTTTCGAGGCGGAAAAATTATCGAATTCGACCCGAGCACCTTCAGATGCATACAGTCCTGCGGCCGAAAAGCCAAAATCCCTGCCAGGATCGTAATTCTCGACCAGGAGATAGCCATTAGCGAAGAAATCGTAGGTTCCATTCTCGTAGAAGACTTCGAGCGTATCCCACAAGCCCCGTCCACGAACCGCTGATTCCTGCCGGACCGCAAATGAAACAGTATCGGGGTTACTGATCCCGTATCGCTGGGTACTGTCGATCACAAATGCAAGATACTTGGTTCTATAACCACGATTGGCATTGGTGTCCTGCACAAACGACAGGGTCAGCCCATACATACCATTGGCTCCTCCGACGTGGCGAGCGGCAACTCGCATCGAGGCACCATTGTAATCGCCATTTGTATATGCGGTAGCCAGACCATTCTGCCCGGTGAGTCCCAGGGTAAGAACCCCGCCATCCACCTGAACATCGGAATAGCCGTCACTGACATACCAGTTAGACAAATCGCCATTTGAAAAGTCGGTGCTGACACATTCGGGCAGAATGCCCTGCTGGAATTCCGAGGCTACACCGACATTATCGAACCGTGCAGTGACGCCTTTACCGGTGATGAGTGCCACTTTGCCGCTATCGGCCGCGGGAAGCTGAAACGAGTACACAGGAGCGCCATTGATCAGCAGATTAACCGATCTGCCGCTCTTGCTGACCGCAAGCGTATTCTCTTCATCACTGATAAAGGAGCTGGGGCGGAACGCGTGAAACTCCTGTGCCCCCCCTCCGTCGGGCAGACTGAAGAGAGTGAATCGCTGCAGGCTGTCGATCACGAAATAATACCCGCCGATATCCTGATGGAGACAGAATGCGATACCCACGTTGTCGTAGCTGCCTCCGGATGGATTAACCGTGACACTGTAGGTGAAATCGGTAAATACCCGGTGATGGCGCAGAATACCCAGCACATTGCCGGTATATCTGACTTCCAGTTGCTCGTTCACCACTTCGTACTCAGGTGGGACATCGGTATTCACCGGGACCCAGTTGCCGGCGCCCGACGTGAAATCATCGCTGAAAAGGCTCTGGGCATTCCCCAGTGTAAGCGCTCCCGCAACGAGCATAAATGTCAACGTTTTTACCATAATCTCCTCCTGTGGCTCTCTGCTTTAACTGATCGTTCTCTTCCAACGTTTCCGGATTGCAGCCCTTCCTCCGCCTCCGGAGCATATCATTCATAGTATCTATCGTGCAGATCCGCGAATCAACCTTTTTTTCGGTGTCAGTCACAGGAAATCACGTGCACGAGCGTGCTGGTAGCGGCATCCGTGCTGTCGGTTGCAAGAACCAGGTAGTCGACAGGCCGCTGGAACAGGTATGTGGTCGTGAGCAGGGTCGAGTCGCCTCCTGAATAATGAATATGCAAGGTAAGCGTGACAGAATCCCCCGCACAAACTGTATCAGGATACACCCGAACCGAATCGATTTCTCTGTCCGAGGTCTCGGATACGGCAGGCACATACCGCACACTCTCGGGATCATTAGGGTTGGTCCGATGCGCACACCCGATGCACACGAGCAATCCCAGGAGTCCTGCAAGTTTCCCCGGCGAAATCATTGCGCAGCCGCCGGACCCAGATGTTGACGCACCGCCTGTCTCCACCGCCCCTGCGGGAAGAGCTCGGCATACTTGCGGAATTCCTCATTGGCCTGGCTGATTCTTCCCAGTTTCCACAAACATTCCGCACGCCAGAACACCGCGTCTTCCAGATGCGTACTTCGGGGGAATTCCTTTATCAAACGTGAATACCACCGCACCGCTTCTTCGTAGATTTTCAGGTCGTGGCGGAGAACATGAGCCAGCGCATACAGGGCTGCATCGAGATCCTCTTCCCTGCCAAACTTCTGGATCAGCTTTTCGTAGGTGCGCGCCGCGGCACGGGGCTTGTCGAGCAGATACTGTACCTCTGCGAGTTTCTGATACGCTTCGTACCTCCAGATCCCATTGGGCTGAGTCACCATGTACTCAACAAGGTCCATTTCGACTTCATGATAGGTGCGCAATCGATCGACCTTGATGGTAATCATCTCCCAGAGAAGGATATCCTTTTTGCGACCGGTATCCACCAGCGCGTACATCTTCTCCAGCTCGCGAACCGCCCGGTTGTAATCGCCCAGGCGTTTGGCCGTCTTCACGATCTCATCGAGAATCTGCAGCCGATCATTGTCACTGAGTCGAGCTTGTTCGAGCAGAAGCTCGAGCTGCGCCAGCGCTTCCGAATAGTCCCCACGATTTTTGGCCTTGTTCGCCCGCTGGTATTCCACCCGGCTGATCAATTCCGGAACAGGATCCTTTTCTACGACTTCTATCGATACCTTATCCCGCTTCTCTTCCTGCTTTCTGGTCTTCACCGTGCGTTGCGGCCGTTCAGGCACCGTGGTACGACCCGACTCTGCGGAGTCGGGCTGCTCTTCGATTGCAGATTTCTGATCCAGACGTATGCCGATCTTTCCATCGGTATCTGATTGCACCAGAACGGTCGTATCGAAGGGTTCGTAGTTTAGGTAATTGAGAGAGAGTTTTCGGTCTCCCTCCGAAAGCAGCAGCGCAAGAGGCGTCGTGCCCTCCGGGGTACCATCGACATACACCTCTGCTCCCGGGGGCTGTGAGGTGACACGAAGAAGCCCCAGAGGGATCTTGTTTTCGGGTTCAAACCTCGAGAGAGCACGCCGAAGTCCGCGAAGTTCGCGCATGGCATCTTCTTCTTCGAATACCCGCTGAGGTCGTTGAAGATTCGTGCCACGGCTTACGAGTCGGTGTCCCTCCTTTATTGCGACTGCCTGGTCGACATTCAACCGAGTCGCCATCGTGACTTCACCACGCATGACCGTCAGCAGGGTCTGTACATCGTTTTCCTCCGTATCGAGTTCAACATCGACCCGAAACGCTGTGCCTACCACGCGGAGTTCAGCATTCGGCGTGGTAATCACGAATTCCTGCCCCTCATCCCGAGGGCTGACTTCAGCAGTGACCGAGCCCCGGTACAGAAAAAGCGATATCGTTTCGGTATTGAGTTCCTCGATACCCAGAGCCGATGAAGCAGCCAGCTCCAGGCCCGTGGCCTTTTCCAGGCCAAGCGATAACGAGGCATTCTCTCCCGTCTGAAAAACCTGGTTCTGTCTGACTGGCGATGAAACTTCGGTCTGCTTCCACCATCGGTGCTCTCCGCTGCTCTGGCCTTTGGAAAGCACCTGTGCTTCGCCCTGCGTACGCAGCACGACTGCCGGAATATCCCCCGGTCGTCCTGCATAATATGAAGTAATCACAGACAGCACGATTATGCCCAAAACGGCCGAGACAACCGAAGGCCGTCGTATGAAGGTAATCCATGGTAGGATAAAAGAGAGGGTCGATTGGGTGTGCGATGACCGTGCTGGTGCTCGACAGTCCAATGCTTCGAAGACACCTTCACGGAGATGATCCCATTCACCCTCGGTTTTGCGAGGTGGAGTCAGTGTTCGCAACAGCTCCCCCAGCTGCTCCGATGAGGGGCTGTTTCCGGGGGTTTGTAAGTGCCGCTTACTCATAGGTCCATATATCGTTTCAGATGAGATTTCAGTTCATTCCGGCCGTGAAACAGCCTGCTTTTGATCGTTCCGGGTGGAGCCTGAATGATCTCCGCAATCTCCTCGATTGTTTTTCCTTCCATTTCGAACAGAACGACAACCTGCCTCTTTTCCGTGGTGAGTTTGTCCAGAGCCATAATCAACTGCTGCCGAAGTTCCTTGCGCTCGACCGAAGTAGTGGTGGCTTCCGGGCTTTCATCCGCCGCGAAAAGCTCAGCTTCGCCTCCATCGGCCGTGATATCGACCTTTCGTTTCCGGTACTTGCGGCGGAGGTGATCGGTACAGGTCTTGAGACTCAACCGATAAACCCAGGTATCCACTGAACAGAGCCATTTAAAAGTCGGCAGGCTCTGGAACAGATTGATAAAAATCTCCTGAACCGCATCGTCCACATCGAACCGGGGCCCCAGCATTTTCCAGGCAATGCCGTGAACTTTGGCCTTGTACGTATCGAACAGCATGAGCTGACATTTCCGATCACCCCGGATACATCGCTCAATAAGCTGCTCTATCGGCATTGCACTTTTTGACCGGCTCATTGGATATAGTCGTCGTTTCGGGCATTGAAGTTTCAAAAAAAAATCATGAAAACAGAGGCACTGGCTCGCGGATGCAGCCCGAGATCATCATTCTCCCATGATTCGCCTACGAAGAGAACGGTTCACGAAGAAGGAGAAGGCTGTTGCGGTCCAGGGGACCACGGCAATGTGCTGCAGGGAAAGCCGCACACGATTGGCCCGCCGATACGCATCGAAGCGTTGGTCGTACTCGGCCGCTTCTCTACCTGCAGGGATGTTCATGTAGGCGGAACGAAGATCCGATTCGACTCCATAGGCCGCCCCGGCCGCGATCGTGGAAACGATAGCTCCCGTGAGCCACCACAGGGTGGGATAGCCTTTGAAGGTCATTCGGGGATGAAGCTCATTGTGGCCACCGGGGGAAAGATCGACCTGAATGCGGTAGGGTTCCAGAAAATCTCCCTGGATTTCTACCGTGTATCGGCCGGGTTCCAGAGAAAACTCCTGGGGAGTGAGGCCGGCCGATACCCCATTGAGTGTCACCGGACAGCCCGCAGGATTACTCCCGATGTCGAGCCGCGCCAGGATATTTCTTCTCAGAAACCCGGTCGTCTTCAAGACGACTATATCGGCAAGTTCATCAATAGCGATGCCACGAAGCACGACTTTTTTGGTGCTCTGCCGTCCCAGGTTTCGGTTCATCACCGAAAATGTACAGACTGTCTCCTTTGAAACGCTGTCTACACCAAAGGCCCCGTATACGATGAAACGGAACCTCGAGGTATCGGCAGGGTCAAGTGCCCCCATGTGTTCATAGGTGGCATCCCATGCCTTGATCGGCAGCCCGGGGAAAAGCATCTCGTACTCCAGCCGTTTGCGTAATACCAGATGGAATTGGTCGAAACGGGCGTCGTGAGTGGAATTTGAGAACCGAAGAATAGCCAGCATTCCATCACTGGCGGGGGCTGCGGAAACGGATGGAAACACGAGCGGTAGGAGCAATGCGACTGCGGCGCAAACGACGTCAGCCGAAAAACGGCTCCAGCAAGTCGGTCGGGATACCGGCATATCGCACCTCTTGGAATCGGCCTGTTCAGGAGGAGTTTCAGCGACCCGTCTGCTTCTGCTCGATTCGGGAAATGACGTATTGTCGCAAGCGTTCACGTTCGGCAAGGTCTATCCCGCTGAACTGGACTCCGAAAAACTGCGAAGTCTCCAGTTTCTGAGAATGAATCACCATCGCATCGGTCCGAATAACGGCATCACCGTCTTCCGTACCGGGAAGAGCAAATGTCAACAACACTTTCTGGCCCTTCTCGTAGCCTCGTTCAGAGCGAAACATCATGCCGCCCTCGCTGACGTTTACGACAAAACTCAGCTCTGGGCTCTGAGGCTCCCCCGCATCGGAGTAGACTTCGACCGTAACGAAGTTTACCGAGACTCTGGGGTAGCGACGCTTTTCGATATCACCTGCCATTGGACTCAATATACATGTGCAAACGTCGAGAAATCCACACTGAGACTGTTTGCAAGCATGGCTGGTTAAGGGGAAGAACGATATGCGGCTTTGCAGTGAGATTCCAGAGCATATCATGCATCTCAAATAGTATCTTCATACATTCAGGCTCCGGCCATCTCTTTCCTTGAGGATCACATTTTGTTGAGAAAAAAGCAACAGAAAATTGCATTGGTTGGTATCACGCGCGAAACCGCGGAAATTCTGCCCGTGCTTCTTCGGTCCGAGTCGGTTGACATTCTCCGTATTCTCAACCCCGATATCGATTCTCTCGGGGAACTTCGAAGCCTCCCGGGGCTCGATGTCGTGATCAACACCTCCAATGACCCCGTTGTGCAAAACCGGATTCGCCGCCTCGATCTTGCCGGGGTCGACGTACTCGGAGCGCTGAGCGCCCGAATCCTCTTTCTGGCCGACAGCAAGGGGGGGGCGAGTGATGGATGGTCCCAGGATCGCACCAGAATTCTTCGTAGTCTCCACGAGGTGAAACAGGCAGTACTGCTGTCCAAGAATAAAGAAGAGCTTTTAAAGCTCCTCCTGCAGGTCATGATCAATACCTGTGGTGCCGACTCCGGATCGATTATGCTGGTGGATGCACAGAAGCGGTTTCTGAAAATTGAAATGGCCGACGGTCTCAACTTCGATGTAGTCAAGTACCCTACCCAACGGTTCGGCAAAGGTGTGGCAGGGAAAGTGGCTCGAACCGGGAGACCGATTTTAATCGAAGGACCGGTCTCGGGTGAGCAAAGCGGTGCCGACCCGCAGCGTCCCGAGCTGACCTCTTCGATCTGCTGTCCGCTTGTAATCGGCGAAGAAACCGTGGGGGTGGTGAATGTGAACAGCAAACGGCAGGAACACATATTCACCCAGTCGGATCTTCAGTATGTAAAAGAACTTGCCGAGTTCACCGCAGATGTCATCAAGACCTCCAAAGAACTCGAAACCACCTCGAATTCCACCTTCTCGCTTTCTCTTCTCAACGGCGCAGGTGAAATCCTCGCGCTGGATTATTCCTTTGAGGAGCGGTTGAATCTGCTGGTGATGAAAATTGTGAATGCATTCGACGGAGCGATCTGTAATTTCTACCAGTATAATGCCAGGAGAAACATGTTCCTCGTCTGGGCATCGAGTTCGTTCAACGTCGATCTGCTCAGAGGCAAGGGGATCAAGCTCAACGACACCCTCGCCCGAAAGGCCCTCGAGTCCGACTCTACTCTGTGCATAGAAGCCGGAGCACCGGCCGGCCAGGCACGTAAGTGGTATATCGCACAACTGGTACGAACCAACGGGGAGATCCGTGGGCTTCTCTTTCTTCATCTTACCTCAGCCAAAGCGGAGATGTCCGATGCTGCGGGATTGATCGGCAAGATCGGGGATCTGATCGCCCGAGAGATGGCAAAGCGTGAAGAAATGCAGCATTTGGAGATGCAATCGACAAAACTCGTGGCAGTCTCTGAAGCTTCATTCAATATCGCTTCGGCACAGACGCTTCGTGATCTCGTTAATTTCGTGCTCCCGAATGTGTGCCTCATCCTTGAGGCACAGGCCGGGCTTTTCTGGCTCCTCAACCCGGTAACTGAAGAAATGGAACTCTATTCTGCTTTTTCGATCGAGAATCAGGAAGAGCTTTGGAATTTAGAGAAGATCGACAGATGCATTTTCGACGCGACCGTGCCGGGAGATGAAGTAACGATGATACGGGATTTAAAGAGTGAAGGATATGTCGATTTTCCCGATGCGCCTGAATCGATGATGAGCAAGAATTTCGGTGGCAACGGTCGAGCAGCCGCGATACTCTCTCTTTACGGCAAAAAGTCGCTGGATCTGTTTGGCTCGAAACGATTTACCCGTCATGACAGAGAAGTTTTCCTCAAGTTCTGCCTGCAGTTCTCAAAAGGGCTTGCCAGAGTAATGCCCTATTTCGATGAACGAGGCTGACGATCCTTGGCACCGCGATCTACTCCCATGTTGCAGAGAAACATTCACGCCCGAATTACCTTAGCGCTCGACATCGTGCGTAAGCTGACCGAGGGCCCCTTCGCGGGATACCACCAACTCGCTGTGGTAAAACACCAGATCGGGCTCAAGGACACTGTCTCCATAACCCCTTCGGCCCGCATGAGTCTGCACTGCAGTCACCCGGGGGTTCCCTGCGATGAAAGCAACCTCTGCTGGCAAGCCGCAGAGCTTGTCAGGAACACGTTCAGCGTCCGGAAATCCGTGGAGATCACCCTCGAAAAGAGCATTCCGGCCCAGGGAGGACTGGCAGGCGGCAGCGCCGATGCCGCGGCGGTTTTATCTCTGTGTAACGAGCTCTGGGAACTGGAATGTACCCCGCAAAAACTAATGGAACTGGCCCGGAAGATTGGTGCCGATGTGCCCTACTATTTCATTGGTGGCACGGCCCTGGACACAGAGACCACGGGAGTTCTTCGCCCGGTGGAATCCTCGGTGGCCATGGATTTCGTGATTGCGTTCCCGGATTTCGGCGTTTCGACCAGAGAAGCCTATGGACAGATCGATTATTCCAGGATCGGCAGCCGAACGGACACTACCGACTCCATGATCCGGGGGTTTGAACAAAATGACCAGAATTTGATTATTGGTGCGGTTCACAACGATTTTGAATTAAGTGTGTTTCGGTCGCACCCGGAGCTGGCCCGGATGAAACAATCCCTTCTCGATGCCGGCTGCCTGGCAGCTTTTATGACCGGTTCGGGATCAACAATGGTCGGGATTGCGCCGGATTCCGACAGTGCCGAGAGGATTGCATCGAAGATGCCGTACCGCACGGTAGTCACATCGACGCGTTAAAAGGAGTCTTTTGTTCATGGGCAAGAAGAAGGCAGTGCGTACCTCCGATTTTCTCTGGGAATCCAAGCAAGAGCTTTATAGCTATTTCACGGAAAAGCATGATGTTTCAGAGGAGGAGATCGACCGGGAAATCGAACGCGTCATGTCGGGTTTCAGACTTCGGCAGGGTCAAAGTATAAAAACCCAGGAGTTGTGGCAGAAAGTCGGCCTCAATCTTGCCAAGAAAAAAGAAGACAATGAAATTCTGGATAAGTGGGAGTCGATTCTTGCCGCCCGGAAGGAAAACCAGGCGGTGCCGCCATCGATGCGCGAAACCCAGAAGCTCGATCTGGAAGATCTGGATACACCTTCAGACTCCGCCGTCCAGGAGTCTTCGGAATCTGACGACTCAGAGGACGACGACAGCACGGAATTTTTTGAAGTCGACATCCCTTAAGCGGTTTAACACCTCCAACCTCAGGCGAGAAAAGCATTCCGAAGGTGATCTATCGACTCTCCCACCAAAGCTACTACATCAAACCTGCAGGGCCGGTTGGTGATCCGATGATCGGCAAGATACCGTTTTGCCATAGAAATGATGGTTCGCTGTTTTGCTCGCGAAACCCGAAAGAACGGGTGTCCAAACGCTTTTCCACGCGAGGATTTGACCTCAACAAATACAAGCACACCTTCGGGCGACTCAGCGATACAATCGATCTCTCCATGCCTGGTCTGATAATTACGCGAAACGATGCGGAACCCTTGGTGGATCAGATAATCCACAGCCCGGTCTTCAGCTGACCGTCCTTTTGCTCTGGTGTGTTGCTCCGTCATACTCATTCCCTCACTCCGTGCTGAGTTCTCCCAAGTGTGTCTGCGGCAGGTTGAGCGAGCGAATGCGAACGCTCCGGTTCTCAGTGGTGGAACAGAATGTGATACAAGACAAGCAGCCCGGTGGCCGTTGCCACTACCAGAGAGATACCTTGTGTTTCCCACAGATTCTCCCAGAAATCCCGCTGTAAAGGCGTGCTGCCCAGACGGCGCCGATCACCACTTCGGCGGTCAGTAATACGCTTGTCGACGTACTCTTCCTGGCTTCTCTGCTCTCGTGGTTTTCGGGGCTGAAACGCGACGGTCGCTCGCTCCACCCGTTCATCGATATCTACCGAATCAAGATGGTCCAGCATTTCTTCGACCGAACGGTACCGGTCCTTCTTGTCTTTTTTCAGAGCTTTGAGGATGATAAGCTCCAGCCGCTTGGGCATGTCTTTTCTTTTGACCGAAGGAGGGATGGGGAGTTCGTGGACCTGTTTATAGGCGATTGCTACCGGATTGTCTCCCACAAATGGTGGACGTTTCGTAACCATTTCGTACATCACGATTCCAAGCGAATAGATATCGGTCTGCACATCCAGTGAACGTCCTTCGGCCTGCTCGGGGGACATGTACTCCGGAGTTCCAACGGCCATGCCGGTGACGGTGATTCCCGAGTACTGAAATACCTTGGCGATACCAAAATCACTCAGCAGCGTACAGCCATTTTTGTCGATCAGGACATTCTGAGGTTTGATATCACGATGCACGACATTCTTTTCGTGCGCGTATCTGAGCCCGCGACAGATCTGCTTGGCAATGTCTATTATTTCCAGGTAACTCATCACCTTCTTTTCGGCAACGCGTTTGCCCAGATCGACGCCATCGACAAACTGCATAGCAAAGAACGGATGATCGAATTCTTCACCATATTCGAAAATGCTGACGATATTCTGGTGCTGCAGGAGCGAAATCGCCCGTGCTTCGATCTCGAACCGCTTGGATGACTCTTCGTGGTTGCCGTCCATTGGCATCAGGACCTTAAGTGCTACGGTGCGATTGAGCGGTTCCTGCACGGCCTTATAGATCACTCCCATTCCACCGCGTCCCAGTATGTTGAGGATGCGATAGTGCCCGATCTTCTCGGGCGGCTTACTGAGGTCAAGTATTCCGCGACTCTTATTCATATTCTGATCCATCGTGACGTTGTAGCAGTGAATCCCCCGTCACCCGCCCGCATGGCCTGCTGCCACCCGGCTAAGGAATGATCCTCGCAGTATTACTTAATGTATTCCGGCGCTCAGAAGGGTTCTCACGCTCCGGGCTGCCGGATGTGCTGTGACCATCGGGCATTCACCACCACCTGCACAGCCTGACCTACCATCGCTCGAAAAATCTTCGCACCGTTAGACCGGACAGAATTAATATAATTGATCCGATTCCCAGCCAAAATGCCATATGCCAATGTTGCCAGCTCCAGGGGCTCTGGTCGAGAAGCGCTGTCTTCTTGAAAAGAGAAAACACGGGTCGGGATATCGTCAGATGGGATACGAATCTTCCGACGGGAGCCATGCGATCAAATGCGACCAAAATACCCGAGAAGAATATCTGGGGAATAAAAATCAGCGGAAGAAAGCTCACGGCATGCGCAACACCGGGAGAAAGCGTGCTCACACAGAGACCGAGCAGAACACCCAGCACGGAGGCACTTGTCAGAATCGCGCCATTGGCAGCATTGAAAGCGAACGTTTCAAACACGACCGAGAGCGAAACGGCAAAGAACACACCCTGCACCAAACCAATTATTCCGAAAACACTGATTTTGGACAACCCGTATGCCACTGATGACACTCCGGCGCGGTACTCTCGGTCGAACAAAGGCCACTCCCGGGCGATCTCACGCACAGATAGAGTCCCTCCACACCAGATTGCCGATATGGCAGCAGAAAAGTAGAACGAAGCGGGGAGAAACGAGGCATCGTGCCGATACACCAGTGCAAGCAGAACGGCGATCAAGGGAGCCTGGGCCAGGACCAGCACCGCATTTTTCCCATCGCGCACCCAGAGTTTTGCAAACCGTGGGATGAGAACGGCACTCTGCCGGGCCGGGTGAATGATTTTCGGTCTGGTAAGGTGCATCGGAGCACCGGGCATCTTACTGTTTGGAACCGTTGTTCGTTCTTTTTGTTTGCCCGGCTCCCCCGCCGTTTTTCCCTTCCTCACGGCTTCGTATGCCCCGGTCAGGCTCTGGACCTCAAAGGCACCGCATACCCCCCCGGGCGCTCCGTCGTAGGCCACCTGCCCTTTGTTGAGAAACACCACCCGGTCACACAACTCAATGTGCTCGAGCGTGTGGGTGGTGACCAGCAGCGTATGCCCCTTATCACAAACCTTCCTGAAGAGCTTCATGGACATACGAATGAGACTGCTGTCCAGGCCCGCCATCGGCTCATCCAGAAAAACCACTGGCGGTGATGCCAGCAACTCGATCCCCAGATGCACGCGTTTCTGTTCTCCTCCGGAAAGCATGCCGACACGCCGGTCCAGCGTGTGACCAAGGTCGAGCAGGTCGACTATCTCACGTATTCGTTCATTCCGTTCGGCAGGAATGCTGTCACTGGGTAACCGAAGAACACTTTGTTCCGCGAAGGTTTCCCAGACAGTGAGCTGAGCATGCAGCAGATTGCTCTGCGTGACAAACCCGATTCTGGAGCTGAATGCCGAGAGGAACCGATTCAGCGGAAGTCCGTTGAATCTCACTTCCCCACTCCTGATCCGGACTCTTCCGGCCAGCGCATTGGCAAGGGTGGTCTTACCCGCACCCGAGGGCCCCAAAAGAGCCACAAACTCCCCGGGAGCTATGGACAAATCGATCCCGCGGAGCAGATGAGAGCCCCGGGCATAGACCACGACGTTTTCGGCACTGAGGGAGATCCGGTTACAGTCATCGGCCTGCACAAGTCCGTTATCGCCCAGCGAAAATCGATACGGACCAATCTGGATGATATCGCCCGCGCTGATCGGTGCACGGTGAACCGACCGACCGTTGACAAATGTCCCGTTGGTCGTGCCAAGATCCACGATTTCAGTGGCGCCCTCGGCTGGTCGATGCAGTTGCGCATGATGCCGCGAAATGAGGGGATGGTTTATGTGTATATCGTTGTCGGTGTCACGCCCGATCCTGGTGAGAGCTTGATCGGAGTCTTCAACGTGCGTCGCAGCCGGGTGGATATCCCTCTGCACCGGGTGTATCCTGATGGTCGAAGCATCTATCTGGATACCCAGATCCCACACACCCACCGTGATGGTATCACCGGGACCAACCAGTGCCCGACTGACTTTCTCACCATTGAGGAATACCCCGGAGCTGCTCCCGTTATCCTCAAGCACGATATGATCGGTATCGAGCCGGAGAAAAGCATGGTTGCGGGAAACCCCGATACCCCCGACACGAATATCAGAGCCCGGGTCCCTGCCCATGACAAGGGTTTGTCCGTTACGGGAGAACCTGAATTCCTGAGGGCTGCTGTTTTTTAGAGCGTTCATGTACGGGCCGTGCCCGAGGTACGCGGAGGCCTATCGCGCTGAGCCAATGATTTCTTCCACAATAGATACAATCCGGCTTTTGGCGGCATCGAGATCACTGTTCACAATCGTATACTCGTATCGTCCGTGTGCTTTGGCGAAATCCATTTCGACTTCGGCATTCCGAAGACGCGTTTGGATAATGTGGTCGTCATCGGTACCACGGCTTCTCAACCTCTCTTGGAGTTCCTGCATCGATGGCGGAAGAATGAGAATGCCCTGGGTTTCGGGGAATGCCCGGTCGAGTTTTTTCTTCCCAAAAACATCGATGTCCAGGACAACATGCTTCCCCCGGCTCATGATCTGCTCGATAAACGAACGGGGGGTACCATACATATTCCCGTGTACTTCCTGCCATTCGATCAGCTCATCGTGGTCGATCATTTCCCGGAATGCTTCGGGACTCACAAAGAAATAGTGCTCTCCGTCCACCTCGTGGGCGCGCGGTTTCCGGGTCGTCGCGGAGATGGAGTAGACTATGGACGGGACCACCTCACGTACGTGATCAAGCAACGTCGTCTTGCCTGCTCCGGAGGGAGCCGAAACAGCGATAATAGAACCCTTTGGCACACCCATCTCTTTCTGTTAACGATGCAATTCCATGTTCAAACACCCGGTGTTCAACCACATTGCGCACGGTATCGAGACGCACCTGTTGAGAGCATTAAAATTCAGGCACCCTTCTCTCCGCTCTCATCCTCTCTGTCTTCGGGCAGTTCGATTTCGCCTCTTCGGCGTTTCAACTTCAGCTCTTCGATCTCCAGAAGGCGCTGAATCTCCTTGCTTTCTTTCTGGTAATCGAGGTCTTTCTGGACCAGATATTCGAGCTTGGTGAGCAGATTCACCATATTGTTCATGGTTTTGCTTAGAACCAGGAACAGAACGAACATCGATACGAACACGCCGGCAGCAATGATTATGTGAGGGATCATATCGAAAAAATAATAGCAGCAGACCCGATCCTGATACATTTTTGTGGATGAACACGAAATCACGCCTGCCCGCGGACCGGCACATGCACCGAGGCTCATTCAGATTCTCTTTCAAGCGAGGCACCTATGAGAAAGTTCCTGCTCGTCCCGGGTATCCTTGGCGCACTCATTATTAACTGTGGCGGTCCAACAGGCACCGAAGAACAGCAGCCGGTCACACGATCCGATGTCATCGGGTACTGGGAAACCCGGCTTCCCCTGAATCAGGATACGACAGTGGCGTTTCTGGCTCATTTTATGTCGGATCAAACCTGTTCGCTTCGTATCGATGTCACAACTGAGGAATTTGCCCAGATCGGATTTCTTCCGTTCTACCGAGAAAAGGCGACCTGGGATGTCGCGAACGATTCGGTTGCCTTTCAGCGAAATACCTGCGATACCCGGGAGCTGGATTTATTCAATTTAGGATGGACTCAGACTCCCTGCAGTTCGGATTCCGCCAGAATGCCTGCAGATATCTCGGGCAATCAATGGGATGTGCCGGTTTCAGACCTTGCCGTCTACTTCCCTTCGGAGATACCTGTGGAAGGATTCGAAAACACAAATCTTCGATTGACCCGAAGAGCCAACTGACTGTCTCACAGAGGCTTGTCACCATAAATGTATTTTGCCTCTCTCAACACGGCCTATGCCGTGAGAGCGTGCAGACAATCCCCCAATCAAGCCCGCTCGACAACAATTGAGGGGGGCTTTTCGTTATTCTTATTCCGGATCATGCCGTCTTGCACGCGGTACCGGAGCTTTAGGGTACATGCATCGCGGGCAGTTTTCCGTCTGGTGCACAAAGTTATTCTGACCCGCAGCCCTGCCACCAGAACCCGAGGTTTTTGCCAATGCGTTTTTTCCATCGTTTTCGATACCTTCAAACAATCGCGGTGGTCGTCGTTTTTGCGGGCGTTTTCCACACCTCCCGGGCGGAGAGCATTTCGATCCCGGTCCATTACGACTCACTGGACAATGGACTGAAAATCATCGTCGCACCCGATACCAACGTTGCGGTTGTTTCCTGCCGTTTGTATTACTTTGTGGGGTCGATGTACGAGGGGCCCGGGACAAGCGGATTGTCTCATATGTATGAGCATATGATGTTCAAGGGAACAGAGACGCTCGGTACGACCAATTACAAAAAAGAAGTACCGATCATGAACAAGATCGATTCGCTGGGAAAAGTCATGACCGAGCTGCGCACCGACCGCAACCCAGAAAACGACGCCCGGGCCGACAGCATTCGCGCCAGAATATCCCAGCTTCTGGACAAGCAGCGCCAGTATATCAAGAAGGACGAAATCTGGCAGCGTTATATGAACAATGGTGGCACACACCTGAATGCGTGGACCTCCGATGACATGACCGCCTACATCGTGACGCTTCCGACCAATAAGGTGGATCTGTTCTACTGGATCGAATCAGACCGCATGGCAAACCCGGTTCTTCGGGAGTTCTATAGCGAACGGGATGTCGTCCTGGAAGAACGGCGAATGCGATACGAAAACCGCCCGATGAGAAAGTACTGGGAGCGGCTCTGGGCCAGTTTCTATGTCGCCCATCCCTACCGTATTCCTACAATCGGGTGGATGTCGGACATAGAGGCCTATACTCGCACCAAAATGATGAACCACGTCAAGAAGTATTACACACCCGACAATGCCCTGATCGTGCTCTCGGGTAATATCGATCCTCAACAGGCGGTCAAGGATATCCGGAAGTATTTCGGGAACATTCCGCCGGCACAGGGCGGGCAGGACGATGTGGTAACGCGGGAGCCGGCTCCGATTGGACAGACGCGGTTTATCATGCGCGATGAAGCCGAGCCACGGGTCGATTTTCTTTTTCATATTCCCGGCTATCCGCATGAAGACCTGTATAAACTCGATGTACTCGAGGGAATACTCACGGGCCGAAGCGGCAGGCTGTACGATCGTCTGGTCAACAAGGAGGGCCTCTGCACCAATGCGGGTGCATCGAATTACTTCCAGCTGCACAACGGTCTCTTTCACGTCTGGGCCACTCTACGGAGCGAAGCGGACCCTGATGAGGTGGAAAAGATTATCCTCGAGGAGCTGGAGAGGGTCGCACAGGAGCCGCCGACCGAGCGGGAAATGACGCGAAACAAGAATTCGATCCGCATGAATTTTGTAAACGGATTACGAAGTCTCGAGGGTATTTCCGACCGTCTGGCCTGGTTTGAGCGGCTCGGAGACTGGAACGATCTCTTCTCCTATCCCGACCGGATCAATCAGGTGAATGCAAAAACGCTTCACGAGACAGCAAAAAAATATTTCGACCCGGAGCTGCGAACCACCGGCATTCTTCTGACTGAGTCCGATGCAAATGCGGCGGCGCAGAAAGCACCGGCGACACCTCCGACCGGTACGGTTCATTAGTTATCACCATACCGGGGGGGGTGACACAGTTCACTTGTCGTAGAACCGATAACCGTTACAGTGTACATCAGCAAACAAAGCATGCATTGCTTATCATTTTGGAATAGGAATCATACTCATGGTCTTTCAGACAAAAGACAGAAGCATCGGGAGAAAGCGCGCACACTCACGTGCAGGGCGTGTCCTTCTGTTAGCACTGGTTGTCGCGACATCGGCAGCGCTCATTGCCGCCAAAGGCAAGGTCCCCCGGCACCCGGAAAAGCTCACTTTCCCTGAGCTTGAATGGGACGTTCCTCTGGGTAAACCGTATCGACAGGTGCTCGATAACGGGCTGACGGCCTATATCGCCGAAGACCATTCGTTGCCGTTTGTTGAAATAAACGGTCACGTCAAAGCGGGCTCACTTCAGGACCCCGAGGGCAAGGAAGGTCTGGGCAGCCTTACTACCAGGTTGCTTCGGACCGGCGGTACCACGGAATATCCGGCGGATACCCTCGATGAATTGATCGATCTGTATGCCATGAATGTCGGATTTTCGCTGAAGGAAAGCATGCTCGAATTCAAAGCGGTCTTTCTTTCGGAATACACCGACACTGCG
>JBEPYC010000037.1:0-17611 GCA_041641555.1 Chitinivibrionales bacterium
CTTGGGGGTGTTGGGAGGGTTGATTGTTAGAATCACGTGAGCGGTGAGTTAACGGTCTTATCGACCAGCGGAGGAGGATCAGGAAGCAGACGGGTCAGGAAGAGGGGATGTGGAGGGTGAAGGTGGACCCTTTCCCGGGAAGGCTATTTACGGTTACGTTACCCCGGTGCGTTCGCATGATATGTTTGACGATGGCAAGGCCAAGCCCGGTTCCGCCGACCTTACGACTGCGGGCTTTGTCGACCCGGTAGAATCGTTCGAAGAGACGGCTGTGATGACTGGGTGCGATTCCCACACCCTGGTCGCGTACCGATACCATGATTTTCCCGGATTCGCGTGTCGCCAGTACGTTCACCGGTTTACCCGGGTCACTGTATTTGATAGCATTGTCGATAAGGTTAATGACTGCCTGTTCGAAAAGAAAGGGGTTTACCACTGCCTGAAGAGATGGATCGCAGGTCAGCTCGACTGAAATGTGCTTCTGGGATGCCTTCCCCTGACATACCTCAACGGCTTCTTTGAGAATTGGGATGACATTGGTTCGCTCCATCTTGAGTCCTTCGTACTCCGCCTCTTTCTCGATCCTTGACAGTATCAGGAGGTCCTCGATGATCGTGTTGAGCCGGTCGACGTGATTCGCGACTATCTCGAGAAATCGCTTGCAGTCGGCAGGATCGTTCATCGCCCCCTGCAAAAGCGTTTCGACAAAACCCTGGATCGATGTAAGAGGAGTTCGCAATTCATGGGAAACGTTGGCCACGAAGTCTTTGCGGATGCTTTCAAGCCTTTTCAGCCTGGTTACATCGTTGAACACGATCAGGGCACCAATGGTTTCGCGGGTCGGGCCGCTTAGAACGGTTCCGTGTAGCTGCACAAATCGTTCGGGATTACCGGAAGAAGAAAGAAAAATCTCCTCTTCGATAGTCTGGTTATGCGAAAGAGCAAGAGCTTTTCTGACAAATCCCTGTATTTCACTGTTCCGGATGACTTCCTGGATAAGCCTTCCGCGGACTCCTTCGTGATCGAGACCGAGCATGTGTGCTGCTGCATGGTTGATACTGATCAGGTGCTCATCGGCATTAACCGCGACCACACCTTCGACCATGCACGACAGGATCGCTTCGTGTTCATTGCGTTGCTGGGTTATGGTGGTGATACGTTCGTGGAGGTCTGCGGCCATGGCATTCATGGCATCGGCCAGCCTGCCCAGTTCCTCGAAGTCGGGGACAACGAGTTTCCGTTTCAGGTCACCACGTGAGAATAGTTCCGCCCCTCGTGTCAGGTCTTCGACTGGTATACTGAAGCGCCGGGACATGACAGCACTGATTCCTCCGATAACAAATACCCCAACTATACCGGCTAGCATTATTCCCGTAACCGTCGAACTCAATGCATTGAGAATCGAAGACAGCGGCATGGATGAACGAACCACGGCTACCAGGCTGTCGTTTTCCAGTGCCGGAATCGCAACGTACATCATTGTCTTGTCAAGCGTGGAGCTGTGGCGAACGGAAACGCCCTGTGCGCCGCCCATTGCGGTGATTATTTCAGGACGGTCCGAATGGTTGTCCATGATCCCGGGATCTTCCCTTGTGTCACCAATGACTTTACCGCGAGGCAGGATGACAGTAAGGCGCATGTGGGTCTGGTTTCCAAGCTCGGTGCAGAGAGTCTCGACGGAATCCAAACGATCCTGGACAACGAGGTGTGCCATTCGGTCTCGAACCAGATATGCACGGGCAGCGAGATCCTCTTCTCGTTGCGCGATATGAAATTGCCGGAACGAGATGGTGGCATAGGTGCCCAGCGCCGCAAGCGAGAGCAGGATTATGAGAAGAAAGGAGGGGAAAAGGTGCCAGAAAAAACGCTTACGGGCCATTGACTCGTTTAAATTTCCTTGAAGCGGTAGCCGACGCCGCGCACAGTTTCGATCGTCCGACCGTGCGGACCGAGCTTCTTTCGAAGTCCCACAATCAAAACATCGACGCTTCTGTCGGTTACCGGATAGTTATCGCCGCGAACGCCATCGACAATCTGATATCGAGTGAAAACCCAGCCCGGGCGACTGGCCAGAAAATGGAGAACGCGAAACTCGGTAAATGTAAGACTCACCTGCTCGTCGTTGATAAGCACTTCGTGCCGGCCGGGATGGATAGTGAATACTCCAACGGATAGTGGACGGTCTTCGGTTATTCCCTCTTTTGACTTCCGTCTGAGAACCGCTTTGAGCCGTGCAACCAGAACGCGAGGACTGAATGGCTTTACGATATAATCATCGGCACCAAGTTCAAGCCCGGTTACAATGTCGGCCTCTTCACCCTTGGCGGTGAGCATGACAATCGGGATGTTCTGTGTTCTCGGGTCGCGCTTGAGCGTTTTACACACCTCAAGACCATCGATACCCGGTAACATCAGGTCGAGCACGACGGCATCGGGAGGATCACTCCTGACCTTATCCAGGGAATCCTCACCAGAGGTTACCCCTGCAGGGCGGTAGCCTTCCTTAACAAGGTTATAGGTGATCAGTTCGAGGATATCTTCTTCGTCCTCCACCACCAGTACTTTTTCGCGAGACATGTTCGTTCCCATCGTTAAAAATACAAAGGCGCAGGTGCATATGGGACGTTCCGGTCGGGCCGGGCTGGTGACAAATGCTGATCCGCTCCCACGTCCCAGACGGCAGTAGCCGGATGGAATCCCGATGAATTGCGGTAAGCGTCAGGTACAAAGTCTAAAACTTCACTCGCCATCTGCGGGCGACTCCCTTCGCGACCAGATTCATTGCAAGCACAAAGACGATCAGCACGAATGAAGCCCCCCACGCCAGCTTATGCCAGTCATCGTAAGGACTTATGGCATAGTTGAAAATTATCAGCGGCAGCGAACTGACAGGTTTCATGATATTGGTGTTGAAATAGGGACTTCCGAAAGCCGTGAACAACAGCGGGGCTGTTTCACCAGCGATTCGGGCCACACTGACGATTATACCTGTTATTATACCACTGAGTCCAGCCGGCAGCACGACTCGTAACACCGTGAGGTAATATGGTGCTCCGAGTGCCAGCGAAGCTTCCTTGAGGGTGCCGGGGACGAGCCGAAGCGTTTCTTCGGTAGTGCGTACTACCACCGGCAACATCATTATGCCCAGTGCTATTCCTCCGCTGAAGGCAGAAAAACCTCCCATCGGCTGCACCACCCAGAGGTAGGCTACGATTCCAATTACTATGGAAGGTATTCCCTGCAGCACTTCCATCGACAGGCGAACCCAGTAGGAGAGCTTGTTGCGGGTGAATTCGGCAAGAAAAACACCTACGAGAATGCCCAGAGGCAGAGACAGCACCGATGCAATCCCGATAAGCATCATGGTTCCCACTATTGCATTGAGAATGCCTCCCCCGGATTCTCCAACCGGCTTGGGAAGGTTAACCAGAAAACTCCAGCTGATCGCCGAAATGCCTTCCTTAACTATGTAGAAGATAATGAAGAATAAGGGCAGAATCGCGATAACCGAAAAGATCGAGATCAAAACGCGAAAACCGAGATCCTTGGCTTTTCTGCCGGCGATATTACTTTTCTCCGTACCTCTCCGGCTTGCCCGTGAAGTCGCTTTCGATCTGGTTATATCCAGTGTTTCAGTAGTTTCTGTCATAAGTCAGTTGCGCGAAAGACGTTTGATAACTTCTTTACCGATAATGTTAGTGATCATCGAGACAACAAAAAGCAGCAGCCCGATTTCGATCAATGATGCCAGATAGAGATCCCCGGTTGCTTCGGTGAACTCATTCGCGATAACGCTTGCCATGGTGTTGGCCGGGCTGAAAATGTCGAAGGTAAGACGGTTTCTGTTACCTATGACCATGGTCACGGCCATCGTTTCACCCAGAGCCCGTCCGAGCGCGAGTATCATTCCTGCAAAAATCCCTGAGCGTGCATAGGGAATCACGATCTTCTTGACGACCTCAAAGCGTGTTGATCCAAGAGAATATGCCGCTTCTTTGAGCCCCCAGGGAACCATACTGATTACTTCACGGGCAATCGAAGCGGAGTAGGGTATAATCATCACGGCCAGAATTGCCGAAGCAGCAAGGATTCCAACGCCGTACGGGGGTATATTGAACTGCATTTGAAAGCTTCGTATCAGCGGCACGAGATAGAAAAGGGCCCAAAAGCCGTAGATCACCGATGGAATACCGGCCAAGAGCTCGATCATACTTCTCATAAACGAGGACAGAAACCCTTCACGGAAGTATTCGCCCAGAAAAAGCGAAATGGCCAGTGAAAAGGGTGTCGAGATTATAATGGCCAGAAAGGAGGTGATCAGTGTGCCGGCAAGAAACGGCAGAGCCCCGAATTCTCCGGCAACGGGGTCCCAGTTTGTGCTGTACACAAATGCAAGCCCGAACTCCTTGATCGCCGGAAACGACTGAATGATGAGCGTGAGAAGGATGCCGCCAAGCAATACGACCATGCCGATAGCGGAGGCCCACAGAATGGTTCTGAAGACGGACTCGCCTGTCTCAAACCGACCTCGCGCGGGCGGTTCCGGTTGTGAAGACGAGCGGCCCTCGACGACCGCCCGTGCATCTGCTTCTTCAACGACCGTGTCGTGAACGGGGCTATTCTGAGTCAGTGCTGCATTCATTTCAGGACAGTTTTCCCATTATAAGTTACATCTTTCAGGATTGATTCTGCCGCGTCCACCGCGGGTTGAGGCAGCGGGGCGTAATCGAGAGGCTTGGTGAATTTCTGCCCCTCATGGGTCATCCACCAGAGCATATCCACCAGAGTTTGTGCGTGCTCTTTGTTGCGGGAACCATAGTTCTGCTCCCTATACAGAATTATCCAGGTGAAACCGGCTATCGGGTAACCCTGCTCCGCATCGGTGTTGGTCAAAGATACGCGTGTATCGGGTGGAATCTTGCCGGCAGCAGCATTACTTGTCGATTCCAAGGTAGGTTCAACGAAATTGCCGGCAGCGTTTTTGAGCACTGCACGCGGCATTTTGTTCTGGATCGTGTAGGCCAGCTCGCAATACCCGATACTGCCAGGAAGCTGCTTTACCAGACCGGAAACCCCTTCGTTCCCCTTGGCACCCAGGCCGGTGGGCCATTTTACTGACTTTCCGCGACCAACCTTGCTTTTCCAGTTTTCACTCACTTTCGAAAGATAATCGGTGAAGATAAACGTGGTTCCGCTGCCATCCGATCGGTGTACAAGCACAATCTTCATTTTTGGTAGTTTCGTATCGGGGTTGAGCTTCTGAATGCGCGGATCGTTCCAGGTATTGATTTTGCCCAGGTAAATATCGGCAACGACATCGGAAGACATCCGAAGCTGGGGGCTGCCGGGAATATTATAGGTAATCACCACTGCTCCAAGGCAGGTGGGGATATGCAGAATTTCGGATGATTTCTTCAGCTCTTCTTCATTCATGAATGCATCGGTCGCACCGAAGTCAACCGTCTGGTTCTGAAGCTGGCGTATTCCACCGCCGGAACCGATCGACTGGTAGTTGATTTCGACACCTGTCTTCTTATGATAGACGTCGAACATTTTGGAATAGAGTGGGTAGGGAAACGTGGCTCCCGCGCCGAGCAGCTCATCTTTTGCCCCATGCGCCAGCCCGGTAAATATGAAAGACGCCGCTAAAACCGCCGAAATAAAAGAAGAGCCTCGAAACCTGTTGGTCATGTTGAACCTACTCCCTGTCTGGCCGCCGTCGGGCGGTCGTTTTTTGAAACAGAAAAACTCTCGCACTTATTCCACTCTTCTCTCAGAGAGTGATTCACTCACGAATGATCCGATGATTCGACAGTCTCGGCCAATCGTAGTCTATATAAATGCATCCAGGACTTTAGGAAAATGTAAGCCGAATGTTAGAAAAGTGTTAGGAATGCGTTCGAGGCGTGTTTTTTTGGGGTATGGCTGGTACAATCGATTCGGGGAAACCAAAAGCTAACAATCGCCAGGGTTTTCTCCATGCTCCTGGGCAACAATGCCTGACTCCTGGAGTATGGATACTACTTTGGCGCAGTCTTCCTCCGAAAGCTCGATAGCTATTCCACACTCCGAAGAGATGTCCTTGGGAACGGGGATCACGCGGAGCTTGAATCCTTCCTTTTGCAGAATGCGTTCTGCCCTGATTACCGCGCGGGTCGTTTGGAATAGTAAGAGTTTTTTCATGGCTGAGAGGCTTGCCGGAGAGCGTGAAACACTCGATCAAAGTCTTCGGAGGTATGATACAGGGATACCGAGATGCGTACCGTACCCCGGGGGGCCGTTCCCAGTGAAACATGCGCCAAAGGCGCACAATGCAGACCTGCCCGGGTTTCTATACCAAACCGGCTGGTGAGCCGTTGTGCAAGTTCCGAAGGAACGAAGCGTTCATGCATAATGGAAACAACCGGTCCCTGCCGCGAAGCATCGTTCGCTTTGAGTACCGACATATTCTCGAGTGTATCCAGCCTGTCTATGAATGCCAGATATTCCTTGCGGGTGTGTCCGTACTCAGGGGTATGCAGCAGGGCTTCACGAAGACCGAAAACACCGGCGATATTGGGTGTTCCTGCTTCAAATCGATCGGGCATGTAGTCGGGCATCTCGTATTCTTCCGATCGGCTTCCGGTACCTCCGTACCGGAACGGGCTGACCGAAGATGGATCGCGGAGAAACAGCGCACCCGTTCCGGTAGGACCCAACAGCCCCTTATGACCCGTGAGTGCAAGATAGTCCACTCCCCACCCATCCAGATCGATACGTTCATGGCCGCAGGATTGAGAAGCATCAACCAGGAGAGGGATCGTGCCCAGCTCTTTTTTGATCCTTCCGATATCCTGCACCACCCCGTTGACATTGCTCTGATGGTTCACGATAACAAGGTGCGTGTTGTGCCGAATCATCTCGCTCATACGTGTGATATCGATGGCTCCATCGGGAAAGTGCGGGAGCACATCGAATTCGAGCAGTCCGCTGGTATGCAATGCCCACAAGGGACGCATGACCGCGTTGTGCTCAAGCGGGGAAACCAGAACGTGTGAATCCTTGAATGGAAATCCTCGAAGCACCGTGTTGAGCGCTTCGGTTGCATTCGATGTGAACACCAGGTGATCACCGTCTGATGCACCGATCCGTTGGGCAAGAAGGTCCCGGGTTTCCTCAACGATTCGGGCTACATTCAATACCCGCCCATAGGCACTTCGTCCATATGGCCCTCCCACTTCGTTGAGGTATCTGGCCATACCTTCTGCGACCTCCGGTGGTTTGGGAAAGGAGGTCGCGGCGTTATCGAAATATGTATTGGTCCTGGTGCGCATCGAAAGAATACCGTCAGGGATAAATGACTTTGTCCGCATCTGTCAGCGTCTGAAGGATGTCGTACATGTTGGAAACGATCCCCACTCCCAGGTTCTTCTTCTGTCCATAGAAGTCAAGGCAAGTTCCGCACACGAGTATCTTGACTCCAGATTCCTCAAGCTCCTTTACTGATTCAACGCTTCCTGCATCTTTCAGCGCAAGAAAAATCCCCCGGTTATAGAAGGTTATAGCCTGGGGAAGAGGCTCGGTTTCCTTGATCGTGTTCAGAAACGCTTTCATCAGTATGTCGCCCAGCTCCTGGTCCCCGATTCCCATGTGATCGCTTTTAATGCAGATCGCATGGGTATGACTCCGGGAAGCAGGAACGCAGTAGGCTTGTTCGTCAGGATGCGACAAGGTGGAGTCTTTTTTGGTAACGTCGATTCTATACACATCCTTGTCCCGGGATGTCGAGAGCTGGGCCCCGTTATCTGCAAGGAACCGCTCGACATTCGAGCAGGAGGTATCGTTATCGATCAGGATGATCATCTGTTCCCCGGGCTCCAATGTCTTGAATACTTTTTTGGTCTCGATCAGGGGTTTCGGGCACAAGAGCCCGCGTGCATCGACTGTGTGCATGGTACGCTCCTGGGTTGTTAGAAAGATGGAATATACATAGGGAACGTGTTGCTCTCTGTATGACAGTGATGGCTTCTGGTGTGAATAGAAGCTGCGCCGTCCTATTTTATGTTACACTTACTACTAATTACGACTCAGAGGAGAAAAGCATGAGTGGTCGGCTTAAATGGGGAATTCTCGGTACTGGAAACATAGCTCGACTGGTCGGCAACGGGGTAAAGGCATCGGAGAAAAACGATATCGTCGCTGTTGCCAGCCGTTCGATTCAGAGCGCCGAAACATTTGCGGGCGAATTCCAGGGATGCAGGCCATACGGTTCATACGAAGAGCTTCTTGCCGATGACAACGTCGATCTCGTTTACATTACGACCCCTCATCCCCTGCACCAAACGTGGGCCACCGCTGCCGTGCAGGCGGGCAAAAACGTATTGTGCGAAAAACCGGTTACTCTGAATGCTGCCGATGCCCGTGAGGTTATCGATCGGGCGGCAAAACAGGACGTTTTCTTCATGGAAGCCTTCATGTACCGATGTCATCCCCAGACGCATCTTCTTTGCAAGCTCATCAGAGAGGGGGAGGTTGGTGAAGTCCGGTTGATTCAGACGACTTTCAGTTTTCATGCGGCGTTTCGTCCCGAGTGGCGTCTCTTTAACAAAGAGCTGGGAGGTGGGGCGATACTCGATGTTGGTTGCTACTGTACTTCCATGGCCCGCCTGCTTGCCGGAGCAGCACTGGGCAGAGCTTTCGCCGAACCGGTGGCGTTTCATGCTACGGGGCATGTGGGAAGTACCGGGGTGGATGAATGGTCCGCTGCGGTGTGCAGATTCGATAATGATATTCTCGGGCAACTCTCGTGTGGTATAGCGCTTCAGCAGGAAAATGTCGTCAGGGTTATCGGCTCTGAGGGCAGTATCAGGGTTGCACGGCCCTGGAATCCTTCCCCTAAGGGAGAAGATACAGTGATTGAAGTGTCGAAAAGGGGTAGGCCCGAAGCCTTGCGCATCCCAGTGAAAGACGGGCGAGGTACGTACACGATCGAGGCCGACGCGATTGCCGACGCGATTGCCGGTGGACTGCGTGAATACGATTACATGACCTGGCAGGACACATTAGCCAACATGAGTCTGTTGGACCAGTGGCGAAATGAAGTCGGTGTGCGGTACTCGTGAGGGGAAAAACTACCGAAGACTGATCAGAAAATCCCGAAGCTGTGGCCAGGAAAACGTGTTCGAAGACGCTCGCCTTCCAACACGCAGAAATTGCATTCCGGCCTCCTGCGATACCTTTCCATCAGTATCATCACGATCGCCTATCATGAGAACACTCTCCGGGGCAACATCCAGTCGCTGGGCCAGTTTTTCCAGGGGCCGGGGGTGAGGCTTGAGCGCCCCGGCTTCTTCGGCAGATTCGAGCGAATCGAAAGGTGTGAGATCGATCCCAAGGTTTGTGAGTCGCTGAGATGTCCAGGAGTAATCGGAATAGACCGCTAACCGGATATTTCGATTTCTGATTGCGTGTAATGTGCCGTTGAGGTCCGGTCGTGATCTACGCATGAAAAACATCGCACGGGCAAACGATGGATAGAACCGGGTATGAATCCAGCGGTCGATGGATTCGGGAGTGGAGTTTACTTTTCGGGCGACCTGAGTGACCAGTTCCTGGATGAGGGTTTCCCTGGTACCGAAATCTTTACCCGCAAAAGTCTTTCGGATCGTGATGAATGACGGGAGCCACAGAAAACGCGGAAACAGAAATGCCGTGATGATCGGGCGAAGAAACCACTGCATTTCGTAAAGTGTGCCATCGAGGTCGAATACGATCGCTTTGATGGGCGCACCCGGGCTGATGTACTGTGGCTTACCCTTTTGCAACCTCCGACCCCGCTTTGTAAATGCATCGAAAGAGTCTCTCGAGCTTGTCGTAAGGAGTCGAAGAAAAGGCGATGCGCAGAAGATCCCCGAATGCGATAACACCGGTATCGTGTGACTCCAGCAGTTTCTGCCGTACCGACTCGGCATCGCCGGAAATGATTCGTATGCACATGAAGTACCCGGAGTTGCACGGAACCGTCTCGAACACGTCTTTGTACTCAGGATGGGTAGAGAGTATCTCCTGGATTTTGTTGTACCGTCGTTTCAGGATTTCGTACTTTTCGAGCTTTTGCGCATCGTATTGAGCATTGTCGTATGCATTGGTAAGCATCGATTGCCCTAAATTGGAAGCATTGGAGATGGTTCCGCGTATTGCACCGGCGAGTTTTGATTCGAGTGCGTCATATAGCTCGGGACTGTTATTCTTTGTTCCAAACGTAACGAACCCGATGCGAAATCCCCACACGTAGTCTTCCTTGGTAGGGCCGTCGAGCTTCACGGCAAGAATCCGCTCATGGGCATCGGCCAGGTATGCAAAAAGAGATTCCTTGAGCACATCCTTTTCGTAAACAAGCCCGAAATATGCATCGTCAATTATCACCAGGATATCATTTCCCTGCTCGGCCGCTTCCACCAGAGTTGCGACAATCTGTCTGCCTTCATCCTGAGTGCAGGTGTACCCGGTTGGATTGTTTGGAAAATTCAGCAAAACGACACGTTTCCCCTCTGGGCCGGAGCTGAGTTTCTGTCTAAGCCCTTCCACATTGAATCCACCATCGGCAAACATCGGGAATGTACTAAAAAACGTTCCGTAGTTAATAGAAAACACCAGATTATAGTTTTCCCAGTAGTATTCGGGAATGATTATTTCATCCCCGGGACCGGCAAAGAGATACCCGCACATCGACAGCCCGTGGGTCAGTGCACTGGTGACCACGGGGGTGCTTGTCCGCTTGGTACGAAGGGAGGGGTTCTTCTTGTGAAGCATCTCTTTCCAGGTTTTCCTGATCTCGGGCCTTCCGGAACTTGGGGCGTACGAAAACACCCGTTGGGGAGGGAGCTGGGTCTGGCATGCAAGAGCCGAGAGCGACATGGGAGCGCCAGTGTCTTCCAGGGCCGTACCAATCGTGGCATTGATAGACATCTTTTTTGCATCGGCAGCTTGAGAGAGGATGCCCTTTTTGGGAAAAAATATCGCTTTCCCTCGATCTGAGAGGAGATTGAAGACGCTCTGATTGGCTTCTGAGATTGTGGTGTTGAGTTCGGTGGCCTGGGGATTCAGGCGTGCCATGTAGGCTCCCTTGGTTTTTTCAAAACTCGATTGCATAATATGCCATAGCAGATATAGTTATAGCCGAAGACTCATAGGACTAATGAACCCTCGGCCTTAGGTCAGCGCTCTTCTCGAACGGAATCTGCTATTTTAAGTCGAAAGGTAGCTTCCGGCAGCCGAGTAATGGGCCCGCGTGCGTTCCCTTAGTTTGCTTCCGAAAACAATCATGGGCCTTCCGATGAGAAGCTCGTCCAGGTACGTAAAAATACGCAGAATCACCGCCAGAGTCAATTCGACCAGGTAATCCCGTATGCTTTCGATAGCTTTTTATTACCAGGGGAATCTCGTTCAGCGGGAAGTCATGTCCGCATTCCGAAAACTCCCCGGAGTTCGTCTGTGCGCGATCGAAATTGCGATGTTCACCACCAGAGAGCAGGCCGAGAGCGCCTGCAGGCTTATCTCGGAGCAGGGGTGCGGCATTCTCGTTACGATAAACGACTGGGGACTTGATGTCCAGGGGTATACCTCTGAATACCTGCACCAGCACCGCATCGTGCACCTGAACTGGTATGTCGATGATCCTTTTTACTACGAAATCACTGCAGGAATAGAGTTTAAACCCCGGCCCAACCGGATCGATTTCGTTTCCGACAGGGGCTACGTGAAACCGCTCCAGGAGAAAGGCTTGTGCGCCGAGTTTCTTCCACTTGCAACAGACACCGATATTTTTCGACCGATACCGGATGCTCACCAGGTGCGAAATGTTTGCTTCGTGGGTAATTCGTATCGGGAAGATATGGATAAGCTTCTGGAGAAACACGATACCTTTATCGAAGAACATCTCCCCTTCATGAAAGAGCTGCTTGGCAAGTACTCGGCAAGTATGCAACACCCGATTGAAAAAGAAATCGGCTTATATCTGCAAGACCTTCGCCTGCCCGACCAGCTAAGCTTTGAAAAAGCCGCGTTCCTCATGAAGCATTTCGTGGGGTATCTGTTCAGGAAGCAAATGGTCACTTCCCTGTACCATAGATATCCCGATTTCGTCGTGTTCGGGGATGCACTCTGGGTTCACGACCTGCCAAAGGAGAAGGTATCGGCCGGGGTCGGCTACTACAAGAACCTCAGTGAAACCTATCAACAGACACGGATCAATATCGACATAAACAGAATGGTTATCCGTGATGGGTTCACCCAGCGAGTGTTCGACTGTCTCGCTTCAGGGGCGTTCCTTATAACCAGTCCCAAGCCGGTCGTTGGAGAACTGTTTGTGACCAGTGGCCCAAACAAGGAACTGGTTGTTTTTCAGACACGCGACCATCTTCATCAACTTATCGACTACTATCTCGAGCACGAAAATGAGCGAGTCGAAATCGCCCGGCGAGGCCGTGAGAAGGTTCTCTCGGCCCATACCTATGATCATCGGGTTCGACACATGCTGTTAGCCGTCCGCCGGAAAATCACGTAAAGCGCGCCGGCATATGAACCGGTGCACAGAGATGTCGCAGAAGTTTGGGTCTGCAGTGGCTTAACAAAGCCCGCGCTTGTGGTTGAACAAAGTGGAGCCCTGGACATTTTGCCCGCTCTGGTAGCTCTCCCATATCGCGGTGAAGAATTTCAGATCCGGGGAAACAAAACTCATGTCGATCAGGTGATTACCGATGCCTGCCGAGATCAAGTGTGACTTTCTGCGGAAAAGACAAAAGGGCGATATGGGGAGCGTGTAGAAAAGTCCGTCCCGTTCTACAATGTAAAAAGACTCGTCGCGGCTATCGGTTACATGGCTCCCGGGTAATACTGCAGGGGGGATCCTTGATATGAAGAGGGGTGGTCTCCCGTAGATGTAGGCCCATCCGTGTGGTGAAGCACAAGCGCGCATATTCGGGTACTCGTCTTCAAGGCTGTAGCAAAACGAATCGACGGCGTAATGGGTACGAAGAACCGCCTGAGTAGCACGGTTTGTGCACCACAACGAGCTGTCGGCAGTGATCCGGTCGCTCTTACGGAGAACACTCAGGGCCCACATGTTTCCAGTCATCCAGCGAGTATAGCCCCTGTTACGGAGAATACCCACAATCCGCTCCCATTCCCGCAGATCCGTTTCGGACACAAAAGGGGGAAGAGAAAGAATGGTCGAATCCGGTTGCTTGGCGCGAATGTCCGCAAGCTGCAGAAAATCCTTCCTGCTCAGCTGAAGAATCAGGGGTGCCGTACACCGGTTCTGTAGAAGGCGAAACCATGCAAGTGAATCGACCTTGACAAACACCTTCGTACGTACAGAAGGTCCCTTTCGGCGATGCCTGGTACCTCCATCGCGAACAATCGAACGAGCCTTTGGATAGAATTCCCGAAACCGCTGGGGAGTTACGTTGACTTTCGCTTTTCTGGCGGTGTATTCTGAGCGGCTGGTCAGATAGGCCTGATCATTCACGTGAAACGATGCGTGTTCCGGGAGAACCAGTGTAAACCCGTGTTCAGTCCTGTGAGACCCGATAACCCGGTAATTGCCGCCCTCGAACCCCGACTCGGGCTGCAGCCGAACGTATTCACCTTTCCGAGGTGGCCGGGCGCTGCCTGCTATTTCGGCGCTTTGATTATTAACGGAAATAACTTTGCCCAGAGGAATGCCGACACCGCTTCGGGTTGTATCGATAACAGGACCATGTTCGCGGTGCAGCCCATGGAGAAAAAAGTCGGTTTTTTGCCGGCCGAAATCAACGATCGAATCGGCTGAACCTGAGTCAGATTCAAGGTGATCAAGCACTTTGCGATAGCCGGAGACAACCGAGTGAACGTATTCCGGACCTTTCAGACGGCCCTCGATTTTAACACTGGTGACACCACGAGCCGCCAGCTCATGCAAAGCGCCACGCGCTGAAAAATCGAGTGGAGAGAAAAAATGTCCGGAAGCAGAATCGGTTCGGAAGCGGCGCCTACATACCTGTGTACATTGTCCTCTGTTCCCGCTTTTGCCGCCCAGAAAGCTACTTGCCAGGCAGTTTCCAGAAAGGCTGTAACAAAGAGCGCCGTGACAGAACACCTCAAGTTCCAGAGATGATTTACGGGCGATTGCTCCGATTTCATCGAGAGTCAATTCCCGAGCGAGGACCACTCTCCGAATCCCCAGTCGAGAGGCAGCACGGACTCCGGCACTGTTGTGCAATGCCATCTGAGTGCTTGCGTGGATGCGAAATCGCGGGAAATGGGTTTTGATCAGAGACGCCAGGCCGATATCTTGAACGATAACGGCATCTACGCCAATCTGCTCCATCTGATAGAGCTGGTGCAGAGCTGCTTCGAGTTCATTTTGTTTCAGAAGCGTGTTGAATGTCAGGTAAACTTTTACATGACGGCTGTGGGCATACGGTACCAGATACGAGAGCGTCTTTGCCGTAAAATTCCTGGCCCGAGCACGTGCATTGAAACGTCCCACTCCGCAGTACACCGCATTGGCGCCGGCATCGACAGCGGCATGAAAGCTTTCGATGGATCCGGCAGGTGCCAGAAGCTCCAGGCTCTTTCTCGCAGTACGTGCTCTCTTTTTTGGCATGGGGAGATTCCCCTTTCACCGGCAGAAATCCTACAGAAGAGGGTTTCTGATACTTTTTAGTTCGGTGTATGTGAAGACGCTGGGCGCGTGAATATGCATTGGAAAGGAACGCTTGTCGGCTCTACTCTCCTAAAATACGCCGAGAGAGGGGAGGGGAATGCTCAGCTACCCGTCCCTGGTTTGATATCGAGCCCGAGCTTGGAAATGAAACGTTGGTAAGCTTTGCCTTCGAGATTGATTTCCTTGCCTTTGAGGGCATCCCGAAGCGCTCCCAGTTCTGTCGCGGAGAATGTTTCGGCCCCTCCCATATGCTCGTCGAAAGCTTCCATGGTAACAGGACACACCTTGGCGGCAAGTTTTCTGAGGACCTCCGCATAGGAACGAATTTCCAGCTGGGCGTGGGCGTCCAGCCTGAGTTTGAGAAACCTCAGGAGATTGTGAAGGTCGATCTGCCAATACCACTGCGTATAGAGGCTGAGCGGCAGGTTGATTCGGGCAAGTTCGCGAGCGAGATCGTCTTTGAGGAGTCCCTGGTACTCGGTATATGCTCGCTTCTGACCACTCTGGAGCATACGAAGCACTTTTTTCTTGAGTTGTGCCGGAACTTTGGAAAGAGAACGCCCCTGCTTATTGTCGGTGCTCTGGAGTGCGATGTCCTTTTCAGATGGAACGTAGAAGTCATCGTCCATAACGCTGTAGCGTCCCGATATTTCATTGACACGGGCAGTTCGGTGGCGAATCCATTGGCGGGCGACAAAAATGGGCAGTTTGACATGGAACGTAAAAACCACCTGCTCAAACGGCGAGGTGTGCTGGTTACGAAGGAGGTAATTTATCAGTCCCTTGTCCTGACGAATGCTCTTGGTACCCTTGCCATACGAAACACGTGCCGACTGAACAATGCGTTCATCGCTGCCTAAATAATCGACCAGTCGTACAAAACCCTTGTCAAGAACTTTGTACTTTCGATCCAGGATTCGCTCGGCCTCGGGTACGACACAATGCGCCATGGTTCATCCTCTGGGGAAGATAAAGTAATCGGGTACTTGCTTGGATAGAAAGAGAAAAAAGGCTCGGAGCGCACCTGGAAGTGCGCCCCGAATCGCTGAACATTAATAGCGGTAGTGCTCGGGCTTGTAGGGTCCATCGACCGGCACGCCGATATAGCTTGCCTGTTCGGAGGAAAGTTTTGTCAGCTTTCCTCCGAGTTTCTCGACGTGCAGTCGTGCCACTTCTTCATCGAGAATCTTCGGCAGGCGATAAACACCGATTTCCTGCTTCTTTGTCCACAGCTCGATTTGTGCGAGCACCTGGTTGGAAAAGGAATTCGACATCACAAAGGACGGATGCCCGGTGGCACAGCCAAGGTTCACCAGTCGTCCTTCGGCCAGCAGATAGACACTGTGACCATCTTCGAAAGTAAACATGTCCGTACCCGGTTTAATGTTGGTACGCTTTACTCCCGGGTAGTTCTTCAGTTTCTCTACCTGGATCTCGTTATCGAAGTGGCCAATGTTACAGACGATTGCCTGGTCTTTCATTTTGGCCATGTGGTCTGCGGTGATGATGTCGCAATTACCGGTCGTAGTCACGTAGATGTCGGCTACCGGAAGGGCATCTTCAATGGTGCAGACGCGGTGACCGGCCATTTGCGCCTGAAGGGCACAAATCGGGTCGATCTCACTGACCATTACACTGGCTTTTTCGTTGGCCAGCGATTCGGCCGAGCCCTTGCCCACATCTCCGTAGCCGGCAACCATGGCAACTTTACCCGCAAGCATGACATCGGTGGCCCGCTTGATACCGTCGACCAGCGAATGGCGGCATCCGTAGACATTGTCGAACTTGCTCTTTGTTACCGAATCGTTCACATTGAACGCCGGGACGAGAAGCTCTTTTTTCTCGACCATCTCGTAGAGGCGATGAACGCCAGTGGTGGTTTCTTCCGAAACACCCTGCCATTGCTTTGCCCAATCGTGAAACAGACCTTTTTTCTTTCCAAGGACATCACGCAAAATCTTATACAGTTCCTGCGCATCTTCGGTCTCAGGTTCAGCATCCAGAATCGAGGGATCATCTTCGACCTTACATCCAAGATGAATCATCAGGGTCGCGTCCCCACCATCATCGACGATGAGGTTCGGGCCTTTCCCACCGGGGAAGTGAAGTGCCTGAAACGTGCATGCCCAGTAATCGGCGATACTTTCGCCTTTCCAGGCAAAAACCGGTACGCCGGTCTTGGCGATAGCCGCTGCAGCATGGTCCTGAGTGGAAAAGATATTACAGGATGCCCAGCGGACATCGGCTCCAAGCTCGACCAGTGTTTCAATCAGTACAGCAGTCTGAATGGTCATGTGGAGCGAGCCTGAGATCCGCGCACCTTTCAGGGGCTTGTCTTTTCCATATTTTTCGCGAATCGCTATCAGCCCTGGCATTTCGTGCTCGGCGACAGTGATTTCCTTGCGACCGTACTCGGCTTGTTCAATATCGGCCACGATATAGGGAAGTGATTCCCAGATGTCTACGTGGGGTGCCATACATGCTCCTTTCCCGGAGGTCTTTGATATGAAAATGGGTTGCCTTCTTGTCTGGAAGCGCCTGAGGTGGACGCATGTGCTTTTGAATGCTCATTTCAGCGCTGCCAATGAGCCGTGTTCCCGTAAGCACAATTCCTAAATATACGATATTCTGGTCGACTGCTGAACGAGATCCGGAATCACCGGCTCGCGTTATATGCTCTCGGGTAGTCGGCTGGCGGCACGTTTTGGGGATTATAAACGATTAAGCGGCACGTTTTTCGCTTGAATGTCTTTCTTGTGCAGATTACTCATATCGAGTGAAAGGAGCGGTACTATGAAATTCAGAAGAAGTCTGGGTGCAGTGACACTGGTGGCGTGGTTTTTCTCCGGGGCAACCGCGGATGTTTTCATGAAGCAGGTTCATACGACAGAAGGGCTCGGAGGGAAAGGTGCCGAGACTGACACC
>JBEPYC010000038.1:0-12268 GCA_041641555.1 Chitinivibrionales bacterium
GGAAATACTCAATGATCGCCGCACGATAGGTGGTGCTCGCCATGGCGTTGTCGATCAGTTTTTGCTGAAGCCCGGTGTCTTTGCGGATACTCTCCATGGCTTCGTTTATGTCTTTGGCCCCGTTTTTAGCGGCCAGTGCAAAGACATCCAGGGCGTAATCGAGTGCACCCGCACCCGAGTTGCGCTTGTCGATAAGTCCTTGCGGTGCAATTGTGCTGATATCCTTACCGGTGGTCTTTTTGACACTTTCGGCGGTCCAGTTTGTGCGGATATCGGCGAACAGCTGAGGTGCCCCGCCGGTAAGAAGGTGCGCGGCGAGCATACCTATGGCGTTTTTTGAATCGTTTTCGGTGGCACAGATAAATGCCTGGCGGAAACCGTTCCAGTCAAAGGAACTGCTGAGCATCGATTCGGTCAGATCGAAATTCGGATAGAGATCGGTCCACATCCGTTGACCCTGGGTACCCGCTGCTATGGCGTTGGCCCCCTGCGCACGTTCGACATTTGCGGTAAACCCCTGTTTTTTGGCAACACCGGCATCGGCCAGCCGGGGATTACCGATCATCATATCACGCACGATCATGGTCATGATGATGCATTCGCGAAGAAGATCGTCGTTTGACAGAGGCCGGGTTCCTTCGCCGAAATCGTACTTGAATTTTTTCATGAAGGTGAAGGCTTTTTCAAGCTCCTCGCGGTCGTAGAATTTGTCATCGATACGCCCTTTGACCGCGACCATGTCGACTGAAACCGAACCCATCCCGAAATAGTGGTGCATAAGATTCCGGCGGACATCGGAGCCGATAATCCCCATGGAAACACTGCCGACCGAAAGGTAGTTCTTCCCTCGCATCTCGGCCACTGCGCATGCTGCGCGGGTAAAGCGAATGATTCGCTCGGCCACGTAGGGCGCGATTTCGCCTTCTTCGGACTCAAGATCGGGATTGTAAATGGAGAAAATCGGACGTCGTTTCTCGTCCATGGCGGCACAGAACGCTTTGAGCCAGACGGCGCCCGGGCGGTCGGTCTGGTTGAGTCCGTATGCTGCCTGCTGCCACTCCGAGCTTCCGATTCCCATGCATGCGGACATGAGTTCATCGGAGTACGCCCAGGATCGGCTTACCCAGATATTGGCCGAAACGCCCTGCTGTGCGTAGTATTCCTGTGCAATGGCACCGGTGCGGGCGCCGTACACGATCTCGGGGGCAACCACCACCCGCGGAGGAAGACCATCGGCGAGACGGACTTTATCCATAATGAGATTGTAGACCCGCTCGACCATTGCCCAGGTGCCGGCCACGTTGTCGTCGTATGCCCCCGGACGCCCGTCGGCCACAGGGGTAATTGCTATGGTGGGAACATGGCCGACCAGGCGGCGTTCTCCAAGTGCAAATGTTCTACTTTTCGCTGCCAGCGACTTGAAATCGGGATGACTCATGGTCTTGCTCCTTTCGACAGGTTTTGCGCAGACCGGGACCTGAATAGATCACGACGTGAGTGATCAGCAAAATACGTCTCAGTGGGGCAGGGAGGCAACGAACCGCCCGGTGCCCGAAAAGGTTAGCTCAGTGAAGCATGACCTGTCCGCCGGTGACGGGGATCGCTTGTCCCGTCTCGTATTCCTGCTCCCGGATATACATGGCCGCCCGGGTGACATCCAGTGGCGTGCACCCTCGCTTCATGGGGACCTTTGCCATGTAAAACTGCTTGACATCTTCGATCGTTTTGGCTCCGGGGACTTTGCCTGCCTGAAGATACTGTACAAAGAGGCCGTTTTTAGGATCTGCCCAGAGCGGTCCTTCGTAGTAGTTACCCGGGCAGATGGCATTGACCTTGATATTATGCCCGGCAAGCTCCAGTGCGAAAGACTGGACGAGCCCGAGTGCACCGAATTTACTCCCCGCATAGGCAAAATTCTTGTTGCTTCCCTCCAGCCCCGACTTGGAGTTGATCTGAATGATATCCATGAAATGGGAAAGCGCATACTTGTGCTGGAGTTTCAGAAGGGGGGTGACTGCTTTGGTGCAGATATAGAATCCCTTGTAGTTAACATTGGTGACCAGGTCAAACGACCGTTCATCCATTTGATCGATCGGTCCTGCCTTGAGAACACCGGCATTGGCGATAAACATGTCTATCCCGCCGTAGGAGCGCACCGCCGCTTCCACCAGTTGCTCTACGGATTCCAGATTGGCGACATCCGCTTTCTGGAAGATCGCGGTACCAGCCCCATGGGATGTGTCGAGTTCTGCAGCAAACGCTCCCCCGGCTTCTCCGTTGAGGTCCGCCACCACCACGTACGCTCCTTCCCGGGCAAGCTCCTGAGCAATGCCTTTCCCAAACCCTTGGGCACTTCCGGTAACCACCACGACCCGATGTTCCAGCCGGCCGGTTCGTCGAAGCGGTTCGGGGGGATCTGTGTAGGGGCGCTGCTCCAGAAGACTCCCGACAAGGGAGTCGGCATCGGGTTTCGAATACCCCACCGCAAACACCCCGAGACCCTCGACAATAATCAGCCGGGGCATGGTTCCCGGAGAATCGAAGCTCTTCTCGATTCCATCCACGAGATCGTGGGGGGTGGCTTTGGATGAAAACGACAGGATTATACCGAGATTGAGCCGTGATGCCGTTTCATCGAACTCTTTCAGCGATGATATCTCCACTGCTTTGGGCGAATTATCGAATGCTACCGTAACCAGTCCGCTGCTGTCCCGTCCGATCGTGCTGCGATAACTGCAGGTCATGCGTATGACTGCCGAAAATTCGAGTACTCGATTGTCCATTGTTGATGGCCCTTCTATTCTCCGTTACGGGTACGTATTGCCTTATCGCCGGAGCGGACAAATGAATCCATTTCCGCCTGAGCGATAAGCCGGTTGCCTTTTTTATCTACAAACCCCGATTGCGAACGTGCATGTGCTGCCTGATGTGCCGCGAGAATGCAGGCGCCCCGGTAGCCGATTGCCCGAAGTTCCTCGTCGAGAGCAACGCCATTGCGAGCCGAAGGCACCAGGGAAGAATGCTTCGGGGTATTGTGCTCGGTGCCGAACAGCACGCAGAAGCCCGCTGAGTGAAACCAGCGAACGTAGTGGCGAAGATGCTCGATGGAGTTGCGTTGCGGAATGAACTCGACCGCGTGAACGTTGTGCTGCTTGAGAGTCGCGGCAAGCGCCTTTACATCGGCCTCCCGTTCGTTGAGCCCCGCCTTGTCATCGGCCAGCACAGGATAGCAGGGTATCCCACCGCCCGACAATACGATCTTCTTTACTTCGTCCAGGCTCAGAAAGGCATTGGCCTGTTCCTCGACATAGGCGGGTTTGCCTGCTTTGAGAAGTCGATTCCGGATTTCGTTCTGCATCGATACGGTATCGGAGGTATCCAGCTCAAACGATGGGTCATTGAAGAGGGTACGGTATACCTCCAGGCGCTCGGCGGGTTTCTCGCGGTACTCCTCGACTGCATCGAATACGGCCCGGGCCAGGTGTCGCTGGCGAACGGTCGCCTTTGCATACCGTGACCGGATATCGTTGTACTCCAGATGAATCGGGAGGTCCTTCTGGGTCAGGTACGCGTTGAGAGCGGAAATGATCCGGTGAACATGGTCCTGGGTGCCCTTCCACAGCGATGAAAGCATGTTGCGGATATCGGTGGGGAATGTGCTCGGGTAATCCAGTGCCTTGCCGCAGAAATAGATCACCCCGGGGTTTTTCGGGTCATTCCATCGTACCCCCTTTGCTTTGTCATCGGGGGACAAGGCGATAAACTCGATACAGTACAGCGCAAAGATGCGCGAGGTTTCGCAGGCCGCCGCGAATGCATCGTAGCCTTCGACCGTGTTGAAATCGCTGATCCCCAGTGCGGCGACATCCTCTTTTTGGGCGAGCGTAACTGCCTGTTCCACACTGTCAAAGCATGAAAACGAATAGGGAGTATGAATATGTGAATTTACCAGAAGAGTATTCGGCTGGCTCATAGAGTATTCCTTTGTGCCGGGGGAGTGTTCAGTGGTGCCGTGAGCGGTTTCCGGCAGTTGTTTCGTGTCGGGAACTGAACGTGTGCTTCACGATGAAACGGAAATCGGGGTGGCGTGCTTGAGCAGATACTCTTCGGCTTCAAGCGACCAGAGACCGTTGTGTGATGCCACGATTTTGGCAAGGCCCTCATAGAGCGGACTCTCGCCGCTTCGCTCCGAAAGCTCATCCAGAGCCACCAACGGCATCGAAACCTTGGTGTAGATCAGCTTCTTTCCACCGGGGATCTCGGGAAGGTTTTTGGTGGTTTCCGCCGCGGCATCCAGTCCTCCCACATGCGTGACCATCACTGCCGGAGTGATCTTTCCTTCGGTCATAAGTTGAAGTGAATCGCGCATGTCTTCGGTGTTGCCCCCCGAAGTTCCCACGATATGGTGACCACTGTAGTGAACATCGTAGAAATTCATCGATGCCATGAAGTCGGGCCGCGATGGGCCGGCGAAAAAGTTGAGGCAGCCGTTGAAACCCAGGATGTGGCTTGCCTGCTCGATAATCGGGGCGACCGGCGCAAACACGAATACATCGTCGTACCCGTTGCCGTCGGTGATAGCCTTGAGGTCTTCAACGGGATTGCCGGAGCCGGTGTTTACATACCGAAGATCCACGCCGCATTTCCCGGCATGGGCGGGAGAAAAGATCTGAGCTGCCCGGTCCAGACGTGCCTGATCGATATCGGTGACCACCAGCAGACGGGGGCGTTTTTCCCCGTGGAGTGCCAGGTCGATAGCCCCGAGGCCCATCGGGCCGGCCCCTGCCAGCACCGCCATCGTTCCCCGCTCGACAATTCCCATGTGGTGGACATATTCACCCTGATTGAAATGATACTGCGCTTTGAACGCCCCCACAATACACGATGTCGGTTCGGAAAGCGATGCCTCGAAAAATCCTTTGCCGGAGTAGGGGAGCAGACAGTCCTGTTCCAGGACTTCGGGGGCAATGACAATATGCGTGGCCTGCCCGCCGGTATAGCGGAAGGTGTATCCGGGTGCATCAAGAAGGCGGCCGGGGTAGTTGAGCGCCGGCTGAATGCTGTACTTGTTGCCGGGAGTGAATTTGCTCTTGTGTGAGTTGCCCACCTTGAGAATGGTGCCGCAGAATTCATGGCCGATAATGATCGGGTTCTCCGCGATATCATTGGGCACCCGCTTGTGATCGGGTCCCTGAACCGTGGCCTTGTAGTCCGACATGCAGATACTGTTTGTGGTTATATCGGCAAGGATTTCATCGGATGAGATCTCCGGAAGCTCGAATTCTTCCAGGCGAAGGTCGTTTTTTCCGTATAAGCGAAGTGCAAGGGTTTTCATGGCAGGTGCCCGTCTTTCTTAATGGGTATGGTGCGTGATTCCTAAGGTGTCATCTCGTCGGCAACGACCACGGTTATGGATGATTCGTGGCACGTTTTCTCCCACGAGGGATTGAGTTTTTTGTCGGTGACGATCGTGTCGATCCGGTCAATATCTACAATATTATAAAGCAGTGATGGATTTTCGAATTTGGTGTGGTCGGCGATAACGATCGTCTCCCGGGCGCGGGCCAGGATCGCCTTGGCGGCCATGGCACTTTCGTGATCGATCGCCGAAAGGCCGAAATTCAGATCGAGCCCGTCGCCCCCCTGAAACGCTTTGAACCCGCGGAGCTGTTCGATACCGATTTGCATGAGACTGCCCACCGTATCCAGACGCTCGACCCGAAGATTCCCGCCGAGCTGGATAATCGTGTGGTGCCCGATGAATTCGATCGCCTGGAGAAGCCGTACGGAATTGCTGATAATCGTCAGATTGGTTTTGTCCCGAAGATACGGGATCATTTCCCAGGAAGTGGTTCCCGGGTCGATATAGACCACATCGCCGTTGTGCACCAACGATGCCGCGGCTTTGCCGATCTGTTTCTTGGAACCGATTTCGTGAGTCGCACGATTCGATATGGAGAAATTCAGCGGCGTGTCCTTTTCCAGTCGCACCGCCCCGCCATAGACCTGCTTGAGCACCCCCATCGAATGAAGCTCATTGAGATCCCGGCGAATCGTGGTCTCGGATATACTGAGCTCCTCGGCGAGATCCTTCACCAGGATCGATCCTTCACGGTCAAGCCGCTCGAGGATCACTTTTTTGCGCATCTCGAATGCATGTCCCATAGGACCGAAAATAATTTCAGGGGCGCGATCCCATAAAACCAGCGCTTCGGGCAGAAGAAAACCCGGGGCGTGCCAAAGTATGCAAGTACTGTTCTTGTTTGGGGAGGAGCACCTCCCCTGGTGCGAGCCACGGTCGCGAACGCACTCCTCCCAGCGGGAATTTCGGCGATGTGGGGCGTGTAATCACTCACCCCACGCTCTCATCCCCGCAACGCCCCCTGCGGGGGACCTGGCACTCTCAGTGTTTTGACTACAAAGAATGACGAGAGCACCGTCGTCTCAGCATTGCCTGAGGAGAGGAACAGCTGGACAAACGCTTCCGTCAGCAATCAGAGCAAACCGCGGCATAGTGCGCCCATATATGGATCCGGTCGAAATGTTGCGCTGTCACCGGCGTTATCGCGGGGCCACTGCTGCGGCTCTGCCGCACCCGGATTCGAAACTGTTCGACATTCAAATTTTTTTTGCATACTGCCGTTCATCATATATATATTTCGTGTAGACATTGTTTATCGACTTGGTTAACATTGGTATGGACGGTCGATCTCAGGGATACAATTCTTCGCTCAAACACCTCTAATCTCACTCATTCAAAGGAGCCCGGTATGAGAAGGCTTGTTGTTGGTTCAGCGCTGGTGGTGATCGTTGCCGGCGGAATCGTGATTTCTCAGGCTGGTGATGGCAAAAACTGTTCGGGACACAAAAACCATGCAAAGGAGGCATCGGGTCAGATCAAGATGGATGACAAACTGACCAAGGATGCCCGCGTCGAGGCCTACAAAGAAAAGTATCCGGATATCAGCCACGACCAACTCGTGAAATCGCTCGAGTCCAAAAAGGTGGTGCTTGTGGATGCCAACGGGTTGGACACGTATAAAAAACACCGGGTGCCCGGCGCCTATACAATTCACGACACCAAGAAACTCCGCAAGGCGCTGCCAAAAGACAAGGACGCCCTGGTGGTGACCTACTGCGGAAGCCCCAAGTGCACAGCCTGGTTTACGGCAGCCGATTACGTGAAAGGGCTTGGGTACACCAACGTCAAACACTACAGCGATGGTATCAAAGGATGGCTCAAAAAGAGCGCATCGTAGATCGAGAGACTCCCTCCTTATGAGATGAATTCGGCACTCCATCCCCCTGTGCCGATACCTACCGTTGGATCGATCGCGTCCTCCCTCCCCCAGGGAGGGCGCATCGTTTATGGAGAACGTCTGGGAAAGCACTCATTTTGGTGGAATCCCGGCCGCGTCCGGTCACACCCCGATATCTTCATTCCACAGAGTCGGGTTCTCATCGATAAAATCCCGCATCATATCGACGCACTCCTGCAGATCGAGGACGTCGACCCTGACACCTCTTGATGCAAGAAGAATCTCTTCGCCCATGAATGTCCGGTTTTCCCCAATAACCACTTTCGGGATGCCATACAGAAGAATCGCCCCCGAGCACATCACGCACGGGGACAGTGTCGTGTACAGTGTGCATTGGCGATAGACCCCGGCCGAAAGGCGTCCGGCGTTTTCAAGAGCATCCATTTCGCCGTGAAGAATCGCGCTTCCTTTTTGTATCCGACGATTGTGGCCCCGACCGATAATGCGTCCATCGTGCACTATGACCGCACCGATAGGAATGCCGCCCTCATCGAGTCCGATTCGAGCCTCTTCGATCGCACTTTTCATGAATTGGTCAATCATCGTAGTTCCCTTTGCTTTCGTTACAACGTTGTTGCACTTGTTCTGCTGCTCAAGGCGCTTCACCCGCACGATGTCGGCATGATTATACATCGAACGCCGGGGAATCGTCAAACTCTCCGTCTGTCTCGGGGCGCTACGGGAAAAGGCAAAAAACACATGACATTCTCCGAGAACGGTGGTATACTTGAAAAGCTCTCGGTTTCTTTTTCGTGCGTTCTCTTAACCTTACACCTTTGGTTCTTCCACACGGAGAGATGTATGCTCAAATCCGCCGTCCTGCTGTCCGCCGCCGTTTCTTTTTTTCTTTTCACCAGTTGTTCCGAAAAAAATCAGATTACCAGTGTCTCGCCGGACGAAGACACGCCGCGGAAAGTTGCCGTCGAAGAGCTGCTTCTCAGTCAAGATGTCGCGTATTTGACTATAGGGGAGACCTGTTCCCTGGATGTGTCCATCGTGCCGGATACCGCGGATTCACAGACGGTGGCCTGGGGCGCGCTCAATCCCGCGGTCGCAACGGTGGATCAAAACGGGGTAGTGACGGCACAAGGGTTGGGAAAAACGGTTATCGTTGCATCCTGTGATGGCGTCAGGGGAATGATGAATATCGTGGTCAAAAGTCTTCCCAGGAATACCTTTCGGATTCATTACCGGACCCAGGCGAACACTCCGGAGAGTTACGAGGAAGTGGGGATTTATCTCGAAGGAACCGCGTTGCCGAATGCCGAGTATTTCGGAGGGGCCTACGCTATAGGCGATTCGAACTATACCTACCGAAGTCTTCTCCAGTTTCAGCAAACCGATTCTTTCGGCATGTACGCAGAAGTTACGGTTAAGGATGACCAGAGCCTTTACGGCAACGTGTTCAGCAATCTTTACGGCTACAATTCATCCAAAGACAAGCTGTGGACAATCGATCTTCTTTCCTATAACGAGATCTGGCTTATCGAAGGGGCTGAGGCCCTATACACCTCCAAGCCTTCGGGCACGATCGAGCATCTTGAGATAGATGGAGACCCGAAAACCATCTGTGTTGGGGATACCCTGACCCTTACCGTATCGGTCACCCCCGCGACACAGGACCCGGAGGTCACCTGGCAAAGCAGCAATCAATTCTATCTGGGGGTCACTCCGAGTGGTCTGATTACCGGACGCTCCCCGGGCACTGCATCGATTCTCGTGAGCGCTGGTGGCCTGGTGGCGGAACAGGAGATCTGCGTCACTCCTTCACTACCCCAAAAATCGGTTCGGGTTCATTACAAACGATTTCGCGAGGACTACGATTCGTGGCGGGTCGTGTCCCAGGGAACCTACTATGAGTTCGAGGATCACGATGCATTCGGGGCATATGTCGATATTCCACGGCCCGAAACCGGCACCCTGGCCTTTGAGGTGAGTACCGAGTTCGAAACGGAGGCATCCTATTCGGGTACCACGGCATCCTCGGATGACCATTTCTGGGTACGCCAGGGAACTTCCGAGGTGTTCACCGCGCAGCCGCCTTCGGATGTCGGCGCGTTCAAAATTGTCAACTCCTGGTCCGACAAACTGGACTGGGAATACGAGCGGGACGGGTTTTTCCATGTCAGCTACGATGCACTCAAGAAAATGACTTCCGACTGCTTCTACATCTCGTATGCCCCAACACACGAGCCGCGCCTGATTGCGGTCTTTGAGCTCGAAGGCATTTTTCGAAGAGATTTCACGATCCGTTTTGGTGTCGGAGATACCGCTTCACCTCGAGCGATTAAGGAATTCATGCATTACCCGTATCTCTCCGCGGGAAACTATGAAACCGAGTTCCCATCCAACAGTATCGCATTCGACCTGACCGATTTTCTGCCGATACAACACGAGAGCGTGTTCATGGAAATTGTCGACGGCGGCTTTAACAGGACATTGCTGGTGAAGAAGTTCGACCTGGAAGTCTACGACTCCTATGACTCCGCGGCGGTGGACACGTTCTCCCTTCAGGGCCTCCCCGCCTACACCATCGACGGCGAGACATCGCGGTTTGTACTCGATTCGATCACTGTCTCGGCACGGCAGCCGCTGGCAAAACTGCGGATAGCGCCCAATCTTGAACTTACCGGCAGACCACTATCTGCTTCCGATATGGCAAACTATCCCCAGGGTTCGATCACAATACCCAAAGAGACGCTTGCAGGACTTGTCGAGGCAGGCCAGATTAACGTGCTCGATCACGTACAGTGGAACCCGGGAATGCTGGGCAAGACAAGAGCCACCGCCACGAAAATCGACAATTCGAGTTCGAAACACTTCCCTCCGATCGGGAGCCAGGAAAACAAGGGATCATGCAACGCCTGGGCCATGGGGTACTATCTCGCGACATTCAACATTGCACGCGTGAAAAACTGGGATCTTTCCAATGCTCGCTGGGTAAACGGGACCATTTCCCAGGGATACCGACGCAAGATCATGAGTCCGGATTTTCTCTACAATCTTATAAACCAAGGTGGCGATTACGGGAGCATTCCAAGTCATGCGGCACTGGTCATGGCCGACGTCGGGATCGCCAGCATGGAAACCGCGCCGATTGTGTACAACGATGTCGAATCGTGGCCCTCGGAAGAATCGTTCCGGGAAGCCCCTCGTTACCGGCACTCGGAAGCAGATGTATTCTGGACCGTTCTCCACTCAGATGAGAACATCGAAAAAGTCAAGACGCTGCTCAGGGCGGGAGAAATTGTCCCGGTAGCCATCAAATCACGAAATATGACCCTCACGGACAACGACACGTATATCGAAGATGCCGTTGTGGGGAAAATTCACCTGGATCACATGGTGACGATCGTAGGGTACGATAACGAGTGGACGGTCGACAGTGTGGAATGACCGTTGAGAGAAATCGTGTGACAGGTGCGCCTGCGGGCTTCGCGCCCCCGGAAGGTTCTTCCGGGGGCATTTCTTTTCTCAGCGAGGATTTTCCGTATCTGGGTCGGCAGGTGCGGAGCCACAAACTGAAAACTCCGCCGCCTCACCGTCGGGTTACAGTTCAGGCGGAAGGCGTATTGGTCTGCCGGCAATCCCAAATACCCCACCGAAGAGAGTGGGGGATTGCGGGCGGGAATAGTTTTCGTGGGCGGAGAGATGTACCGGGCACTCCCGTACTCCTCGAGATTCTTTGCTTTTTGCTTCCTGGTGGGCCCCAAACGCAATTACTGAAGATACTGATGATAGCTAATTCTCATTTTGCCTTTGTACCTTGAGGTAGTTTTGACTCATGAGTCTGGCAATAGCATAGGGTACCGTGTGTCGAAGCCAGTCTTGGCGATATCTCCGGCAGGCTCCCGAGACATCTCTATTGTGCTGATTGGCTCTGTTGATATGCCGGCGTATGGTGCGGTAGTCCTTGTGAAGTGCCGCAATGGAGCGGGTAACCTCGGATCGTCGACGCATGCTGACCAGCTCGAGAGCTTGATCACCGACTGCCGCCAACCGCATGCTCAGAGAATCTTTCCGGGCGGAATCCACTGGATCGCTCCCGGCCGCAGCGAAATCCATATCCTCGACCTGCCGCAACAGCTCAACCGCGTAGTGCCCCCTGTCGTAACCTTGTGCCAGAGCCACTGCCGTCAGAAGCATCCCTTCCACCTTATCCAGCTCAGTGTGGCCGGAAAGGGCGACCTCACGTCCTGATTTAAGGCACTGCTGCCACCTGCTTTGTCGGTAGGCCACCCAGCCCAGCCCCAGAAGTGCCTGGTGGCGAAGCGGGCTGTCTTCCGCCACAACGGAGAATGCGTTGCGGGCCTTCGCGAGCGCATCAGCATTTATCCATCCATGTTCCAGATAAAGCATGCCCAAACGTAATGCGCAGAGGTCGACAAATGCTGTGTCGGTTGCGCTGCGGGGTGCGCGTGCCTGTCCGCGCTGCAGGTGCTCGGCGCTCTGCCGCACATCGCCCGAACGGATCAGAAGCGTGGCCAGGGATAATTGCGCGGGTGAATACTCGGGATGCGCCTGGTCGATGAGCCCAAGCAGGTGGTGGGCGGCCTGGTCATGGTTTTGTCGGATATGCATCTGGGCCTGAAGATAGTGCGCATGAGCGGCAAGCGAATCGGGTGGATCAAAGGCGAGAAACTCCCGGTAGCGGTCCTCCACTTCGCCCATCCGCGATCTATTGTAGGCAAGCTGCATTAAAAGCAGGCGCAACGAATGGGCCACAGGCGATTTGACAAACCGTGCCAGCCCGTGGCGGCAATACTGTCCTGCCTGCTGGTCCATTCCCATTGCCTCCAGATTCAGCGTCATGTACATCCAGACGCTATCCTGCTTTGCAAATAAACTGCCGAACGGCACGATTTGTCCAAAGAGGAAAAACGAGTTCCAGAATTGCCTGTCAGCATAGGCCGCAACAGCCTGTCGGTAAAGCTGCGCGGGTGTGAGTC
>JBEPYC010000038.1:12278-14669 GCA_041641555.1 Chitinivibrionales bacterium
TTTATGGTTGAGGGCGATATATTGGCATGCCGCCGATGTGACAAGGGGACTTCGCTGCTGGCTGACCCTGATCTCCAGTGCCGCACCCGCAAACAGCTGGTTTCCCTGCTCAACACCGGCGATAGCACTCAGGCTGCCCAGCCCCGGAATTGTATAGCTCAGCCTGGCATTGCAGGACAAGGCGGCGGGAGGCGACTGGCGGCTAAACCAGAAGTTTTCGCTCGTCAATGTGACCGCTCCCTCCAGATTCCTGACAGGAAGCGGTACCCGGGCGTGCACCGTGGTGTAGCCGGTTGCCCCAGCAGTCGTGTCGCTCTGGTGCAGGGGTAGCATAGCACGAATGGCGGCCCCAATGCGCCATCCGGCAACCTCATAGTATCCGCCCCCATCGATCACCGGTACGACCGTATTGTCGGCAATATGGTTAGCCGCGACACCAAGGCTGATACCCGCCGCCAGATCGGGAATGGAGCGCAGGGCAGAATTGACCAGAAGGAAGGTGCTGTTAGTGGAATGTTGCCGGCCGGTGATCACCGGCTCGCTGCCGGTGAGTTCGGTCGTTTCGATTGGTTGGGAGTATTGACCGAGCAGCGACACACCGGTGGAAAAATGCATACTCAGCGGCAGCGATACACCAGCCTCAACCATATGGAATGTATTCAAGACTGATGCGTATGTGGACCGGAATTCGAAAAAATCACTCTCCGTCACCAGAGCGGGGTTGGTAACCGGTGAGCGCTGCTCCTGCAGCAGACGCCAGCGGCTATTGACCACGAAATCGCCCCCTCCTTCCCTGGTGCCCTGTGCATCAGCGGCCATCGGCAAGCAGGCAAGAGCAAGCAGGCACGTCGGTATGAGCGCAGACAGCCATTCAGTGTACACACCACCCGGCATCCTCACCGTGTCCCCCGTATCACCGCGGGAAAGGCAAAAAGAAGGTATACCCCAGCGTGAGGGTAAGGGGAGTGCGGCGCCAGACTGCGGACTCCTTTACCACAGCGGAAGTACCAATGGTGCTGCGGGACACCTTGTCATATTCGGTGCGGGCATAGCAGAACCCAATCTCCAGAGCAAAAGCGTGCGGTTCGAAGCTCTTCTCGAACCCCGCGCCGACAGTCACCGACGACATATCCAGTGCCTGCTCGACCGTGTGGTTCAAATGGGTATGCTCGAGCTGCTGAAGGTGATAGCCATATCCGACAAAGGGAAAGATGTGCACCGGCAGTGAAGTGGGTATCAACAGATGCGTCTCGCCGTAGAATCCAAAGGAGCCATCTTTCCATTCCCCGTAGCCACCCACGACGATATCAAACTGGTCGCTCAGCCGCACCTTTATAGCGGCTCCGCCACCACTTACAAGCATAAGGTTGACTTCAGCGCCCACCTTGAGTTTGTCGGCTATCGGCTTCGCGCCCATAAGCCCCTGTCGTGTGGGTGCGGGAGAATGTTCGGGACGCACACCAGGGCTCTGGGCCACATCTTCGGTACCAGCCACACTGTCTACTGCTGCTGGGGCAGCCGGAGTATTCTGAGCAGAGAGACTGGCGCCGCCTGTCAGCTTCGTGGAGTCAGCATCGTGAGCATCCGGCACACTGACATCGTCGGCTACAGCAGAAAAAGCAGTGATAAGCGCTCCGGCGATCATCATTACCAACCATTTATGTACGTGCTTCATGTTCAACCTTCCTATTGTTCGACAACCGAGTAGTTGATAAGGGATTTTTTCCGCACCAGAACACCGTCGAGGTACATCTCATACTGCACGTACCCCACCCCCGGGCTATAGTACATCTTTACCGTTCGCGTTTGCGCATCACCGGTCGCAGCAGCCATGCCTTCCTGCACCAGAATGACATTTCTGAGTTTTGCGACTCCCGATACATCTGCAGCCGGCAGACGCGCCGTGTAGGTATACTCCCAGCAAGGGAAAACCCCCGCGGGTACGCGCCGATAGATCATGCCGCCGGTACAGGCAATCTGCTCAACGGTTGAGTCCTGGACAAAAAGGGAATCGGTCAGGTTGTAGAGGTAATTGGTATAGGGCCAGACTTCGCCGACCGTGACCGGGTATCGGATTTTCACCACAGGACTGACAACTGTATCGCCCCCGGCAATCGCACCCACGCACCAGGTTCCGGAGCCTGTGCTGTCATAATACAGATAACTGACATCGATAGAATCGGCGGTGAGCCAGCGGCTGACGTACACGCGATTGCTGTCGAAGCCGGCAATCGGCACGCCGAACACGCCTGCAATCTCCAGGCGCGACGTGGAGACACCACCAGTATCACCAAAGGTTGTATCGCTATACTCCCACCACGCCTGTTTGAGCAAGGGCATGATTTCCACACGACGCACCACCGAAATGATGATCGGCAGGCGATTGGATTC
>JBEPYC010000038.1:14679-17462 GCA_041641555.1 Chitinivibrionales bacterium
TGGATTCATGCTGCCCGTCGGAGACCGCAAGCATCACTTCCAGGTCGCCAACATAGCTTGGGTCAGGTGTAATCGTGGTACCAGTGACCCGGTAATTTTCTCCCCCAAAGACTACCAAAGTCAAGTCCTCGCCATTGATATCGTAGGCCTCAACGGCACTCATATCCAGGGTTATGCTGGAGCCACTCTGCACCGCCAAATCGGTCACCGTCCCCTCAAGAACCGGCGCATCGCTGGCCACCAGATTCTTTGCACACCCACAGGCAACCAGTGCTATCAATAGGGCGAGTAGAATAGTCAGGTTTTTCCATGTGCTTTTCATCGTTCTATCCCTTTCCCGTTTACCGGCTGAATTCAATGATGGTTTTGGTTTGCTGAAGCTGCCTGTTCCCAGCTCGTAAGGTGACAAGTGCTACAAACCTTTTTCCGGCCAGCGTAGTACTGAGTGTTCCGGTTTCCCATGTATAACGCAGCGGTGTTCCAAAGTGCTCACGAGATGCATGCCCCCGGTGCACGAGCGTCCCCATCGAGGAATAGACAACAACATCCATCTGCTCCGCATCATTATGGTCGGCAAACAGACTCACCTTGCCCAGCGAGGCTGGTGCGGGGTTAGGCGCCGCAACAACCGGCACCAGATGCATACCGGTGGATTGTTCCACATGACCATAGTCCGGATCGAGATACCGAACCCTGACGGTTATCCTGATATCGACATTCTCTGTCGTGTCAATTCCGTCAGTTACGCGAACCGGCACATCGATAGTCCCGATATAGTTCCTATCGGGGACTATCGTGTCGCCGGACACCGAATAGTGGGCACCCGTATCGGCGATTATTGTCAGCAATTCAACTCCGTCATCTTCATCGGTTATGTTGAGAAGTTCGGGTGTAAGTACCAGAGAGCCATTCTTCTCAACAAACATTCCATGCCCCCCGACAATCACTGGAACTCTATTTTCAGCGGGAGATTTAACCTTGACAACAAGATCTATTGTATCCGAAACCAGTGTGCCGTTGGTGCCGTATAATGGTACCCGCAACAGACCATCGAAGCTACTATCCGGGGCGACATTCATGCCGTCGACACTGTAATTATCGCCCTCAACGATTGCAATCCATACGGAATCGTCAAAATTTGCCGCGACTGTTACAACATCAGACGAAACATGCAATGTTTCTTCGGTCCTCACCACGAGGGTATCACGAAGTATTGTTAACTCCAGCGAAGGACTCTCTACAGTCATAACAACGCTGTCAACAGCAGTGGTGTCAAAGCCGTCGGTTAAACGATAGGCAATCTGCAGTTCTCCGGTGTAGCCCGCATCTACAATAACCTTGTTACTGCCGCTGAGGGTATAGCCTGTTCCAGACTGAGCAAGCACCTCAATCGAATCACCATCGCTGTCGCCTATGCCAAGCAGCTCGCTGCTCAGAACAATGGTATCCCGTGCACCCACATTGAGGCTATCTTTCGAGCCCGCCGTATCCGGACTTGTGTTGACCGTCACCGAAACCGTATCGACTGCAGTTGTATCGCTGCCATCGGTGACGCGCCAGGAGATTGCCAGGGCACCAGCGAACCCGGCATCAGGAACCACACGGTCAGGGGGGATAACCGTATAGCCTTCGCCGGCCTCCACTAATACAGTCAGGATGTCGCCGTCGGGATCGGCAAGCCCCAGCAGTTCAGGACTTATCAGGACAGTGTCGCCGGAAGGCGCCCTGACGCTGTCCGGTACCGATGCCGTCGTCGGTGGCGTATTGAGCGTATCTGTAATAGTGAAGATACCGTTAACAAAAGATATTGCATAGTTTGGTGCGGTGGCTCCGGATGGAGTTATCGTATAGCTCCCGACCGTATCACCGGATTCGCGGGTAACCGTAAGTCCCGATACCAGGGTTGTGTCTTCACCGCTGACAAATCCGCTGTACGAAACCGATAAATCCGGGTCTTCTTCCGCGATATCCTTTCCGATGTCATTGGCGGTGATAGTCAGTTCCTTAGCCGTAATATCGGCACTCAGATTCGGCTGCGTAAGTGTGTAGTTGCCGGCATCGGCACCACTGAGCGCATACCCACCGGTGCTGATACTGATACCCGTGCCCACGTCATCAGAAGCGAAGGTATAGGTGGGCGTACCACCAAGGCTCACATCGTCGCCACTCTCCACGCCGCTGAGAGCCGCCGTGCCCGAGGCTGTAGCGGCGGTGCCGGCGTCGTAGACCTTGTCGTCACCGGTCAGGCCGGTCACTGTCAGTTCCTTTGACGTGATGTCTGCCGAAAGCGTCGGCAGGGTCAGTGAGTAGTTGCCCGCATCGCTCCCGCTCAGCGTGTAGCCTGTGGTGCTGATGCTGATGCCCGTGGCAACACCAGCGGAGGCAAAGGTATAGGTCGGCGTGCCACCGAGGCTCACGACGTCGCCGCCCTCCATCCCGCTGAGGGCTGCCGTGCCGAAGGCCGTGGCGACGGTGGTCGCATCATAGGTCTTGTCGTCACCGGTCAGGCCCGTTACCGTCAGTTCCTTACACGTGATGTCGGCACGGAGTGTCGGCTGGGTCAGTGAGTAGTTGCCGGCATCGGCGCCCGCCAGCGTGTAGCCGGCGGTGGTGATGCTGATGCCCGTGCCCACATTCGCGGAGGCAAAGGTATAGGCAGGCGTACCGCCGAGGCTCACGACGTCGCCACTCTCCACCCCGCTGATAGCCGCCGTGCCAGAGGCCGTAGCGGCGGTGCCGCCATCGTAGACCTTGTCGTCACCGGTCAATCCGGTCACGGTCAA
>JBEPYC010000039.1:0-17298 GCA_041641555.1 Chitinivibrionales bacterium
TACAGAACGTCACTGGGACTGTTGCGTGATAGACAAATGGGGTATTCTGGATGACATGTACCTAATTGCCGATATCGCTGTTGTTGGCGGCACGTTTGTTCCTGTGGGAGGACATAACATGTGGGATGCCGCCAGACATGGTATACCCGTTCTTTTCGGGACGCATCACCAAACCCAAAAGGACAGTTGTGATATGCTCGTCGAAACAGGTGTGGGATTTCCGATAACAACAGATGGACAGTTTACCGACACCATCGTATCGCTCTCCGGCGCCCTGAAAAACGGGTTTCAATCGTCGGTCGACCGACTCGCTGCAACATTAGCCGCACAAAAGAAAAACCTGGAGCAAATACTGCAATGACCAATACCACTCGTGTTCCCCGGGTATCCATCCTTCTGGGTGATGATTCAATCAGCCGTGAAGCCGCACGAGGGCGAGTCCTTGAGTCGATCTACGCGGCACACGATGACGTCAGTTCTTTTCTTTTCGACCCTTCGGCGGAATCACTGCCGGCATATCTCTCCCGTTTTGTCACGGTCTCACTGTTTGCCGAGACGCGTGTCTTTCAGGTGAGGCATACCGAGCAGCTTAACGAAAAGGATATCGCGGAGCTTGATTCGTATCTGGAGCAGGAAGTCCCCGAATCGTATCTGATTATCGAAGCCGACGCCTACAAAAAGACCAGTGCTGTAGGAAAACGGATCGGGGCACTGGTCAAAAAGGCGAAAAAACTGGGCGAAAAAGACCCGGGTGCCCTCGATGTGCATGAGTTTTCCCGCCCGCGGGACTGGGAGATTGCCGACTGGGTTGTCCGCAACGCACCGTATCTGTCGGGACGGACGATTCAGAAACCTGCCGCCGAGCATTTGGTCGACCTGGTCGGTCCCGACCTCGGGGCCCTTTACTCCGAACTTCAGAAACTCGATCTCCTGCTTCCGTCGCGCGATCAGATCGATACCGCTTCAATAGACCGGATCACCGGGTCTACCCGCACAATGGAACCGTATGAGCTGGCACAGGCGGTGGGGGCGAAGGATCTGTCCAAGGCGCTGGAAGTCGTCGATGCGCTTTTCAGTACGAGTTTTTACGCTCCCTTGTGCATCTCGGCGATGTTCAGGCATTTCTGGGCGTTGTTCAGGATCAGAAAATTCGCCCAGAGCTTCCCCGAAGACATGCGTGCGTTTCAAAACGCAGTACGCTCCCGGAACCGTTCGGTTCAAAGCGAGATCGGGGTACGCATCGGTGTTGCCGCAGGGCTCATGAAATCCTCGCAGGGCAATCGTGTCTATCCGGTCATTATCAAGTCGGGCATTGTCGGTCAGGCAAAATCCTACAAGGAAGAGCATATCAAACAGATAATCCGATGGCTCTACCAGTTTGATCTTGAATCCAAAACGGGGAAGCTCGAAGTAACCAAGCAGACCGTTCAGCTTCTCTGCTGCCGAATCGTGCGAGTGGATGAATTTCAGAAGGGCGGATTCTAAAACGGTGCGATACTTCTTTCGGGTGGAGTACGACGGGATCCGGTTCGGGGGCTGGCAATACCAGCCGAATGCGGATTCTGTCCAGGCACAGTTGGAACGGGCGATCTCTACTGCCACTCGTATTCCCTGCCGCATTGTAGGTTCCGGACGCACCGATGCCGGCGTGCACGCGCGCGGGCAGGGTGCCCATTTCGATCTGGATCGCCCCATTGACTGTGATCAGGTATGCAACTCAATCAATGGACTTCTTCCATACGAGATCGCCGTCTATGGTCTCCGGGAGGTCCCGGCCGATTTTCACGCGCGTTTCTGGGCGATCCGGCGGACTTATCGTTATACAATCACCACCCGCAAAAGCCCGCTTCTTCGGGACCGGGCATGGTTCATGCGCTACGCATTCGATTGGGATCTGATGAAGGAATCGGTTAAGGACATTCCCGGCAGCCATGATTTCTCGGCGTTCTGTTCCTCGCGGACCTCTACAAAAAACATGACTTGCACGGTAGAACGCGCGGAATTGAGCAGAGACGGGGACGTGATCTCGTTTCTCATCACCGCCGATAGGTATATTTACAAGATGGTCCGGTCGCTCGTCGGAACGCTGGTAGACATCGCCAGGGGCGATATTGAAAAACCCTTCGCCGAAATCATAGCATCACGGGACCGAACCAAAGCCGGCACAACGGCCCCTCCCTGGGGTCTGTCGTTGGAATATGTCGAATATCCTGAAGGAGTCATATGATGGGTCGGTCGCAAGGAAAAGCGAGCGTTTACCTCCTCTTTTTGATTGGAGGAATCATCCTGGGTGCAATTGTAGGAGCGGAGTTCATACGCCGCGTGTACCGTGGAAACCAGCTATCAATTGGAAGACCGGGAGCGTCAGACAGCATTCCCGGCTCGTACTCCCTGCCGCCATCGTCTTCACCAGACGCGCTTGTTACCGGTAACCAGCTGGATATCTCACGCACCAATGCTATCGTTCAAGCCACAAAGAAGGTCTCTCCCTGTGTGGTGGGCATCGTGGTCACCCAGATCCAGCGAGTTCGAACCCCGTATTTTTCCGGAGATTGTCTCGACCTGTTTTTCGCTCCGGAGCTTGCACCACGATACAAAGAAGTAGAAAATATGGGTTCGGGATTTATCATCGATGAAGATGGATTGGTTATCACGAACTATCACGTCGTGCAGGGTGCCCAAAAGCTCTACGTCAACCTGCCTAACGGAAAAGAAGTCGAAGGTACTATCGTGGGAGTGGACTCCCTGACCGACATAGCGCTCATCAAAATCGACCGGACCAAATGTCCCACAGCGCGGTTGGGTAGCTCGGACAAGCTTATGATCGGCGAATGGGCCATCGCGATCGGTAATCCGTTCGGGTTCTTTATCAAGGATTCACACCCGACGGTAACCGTTGGGGTTATCAGCGCAATGGACCGCAATTTCGCGCCTGCACCGGGCGAGGCAGTCTACTATCAGGGGATGATCCAGACCGATGCGGCGATCAACCCGGGCAACTCGGGCGGGCCGCTGGTCAACGCTCTCGGTGAAGTGATCGGAATCAATACTTTCATTTATACCGGTTCTGCCAATACCCGTGGCTCTATCGGAATCGGCTTTGCGATTCCCATTGACAGGGCAAAGCGCGTGGTCCAGGAACTGCGCACCCACGGGGCTCGCCGGAAGGTCTGTACCGGTGTCTCGGTTCAGCAGCTTAATCGTTCCATAGCCCTGCAACTCGGGTATAACAAGGTGGACGGAGTCGTGGTAACGGGCATTCGTAAAGGCAGTGCGGGAGCCAAAGCGGGTCTCAAACCCGGGGATATCATCGTTGGGATGGGACAGCGGTATATCCATTCTCCTGAAGATATCGAAGGGTTCTTTCTGGACTATTTCGTTGGTGATGTTGTGCGGATACGGTACATACGCTCGGCGAAAACACGCACAACCAATCTAATTTTAGAAGAATGTAGTCCACGAAGGTGATAGATTGTAGTATTTTGCGTTTTCACCCGGAAGACATACATTGGCGGCGAAAGGAAGCATGCCCATGGCGGTAAGTCTCAAAGAGCGCAATTTCTCAACGTTGACACTTGTGGTAATCGTTGGCATTCTCATCGGGTCCTATCTCAACTACCTTATCGGGCTGTTACCCGGCGGTAATAATGTCGTCAAGACATTCTTCACCTACAATTTCATCAATTTTGGCGTCGGGTATCCCGAACCTGCTTTGATCGACCTCAATGCCATAAAATTCCAGATCGGGTTCCAGATGAAATTCAGTCTTCTGTCGGTACTCGGAATCTTTCTCAGCCTGTATTTTTTCCGATGGTACAAGTAAGCACACATAGATACCCATAGAAATCTCAATGTCACCGGAGCATATAGATGTCGCATTTTGATCGACCCGTTTCCGAAATAACCGAAAGCATACGCAACGGATCGGTAACCTGCAAAGAGATCGTGTCCGAATCACTGGAGAGAATATCGGCTACGCAGCAGAAATTCGGTGCGTACATTACGCTACTCGAAAACCAAGCCGCAGAGCGTGCCGAACAGCTGGACAAGCTCGATACTGATGCAAAAAAAGAACTGCCTCTTCTCGGGGTGCCGGTGGCCGTAAAAGACAATATCTGCACCAGGGGTGTTGCCACCACATGTGGTTCCCGGATGCTTGAATCATTTGTACCACCGTACAATGCAACAGTAATCGATGCGCTCGACGCGGCTGGGGCGGTGATCGTGGGCAAGACCAACCTCGATGAGTTCGCGATGGGCTCGAGCACCGAGACTTCGTATGCTGGAATCACCCGCAATCCGCACGATCCCGAACGCATTCCGGGAGGATCCAGCGGGGGAAGTGCAGCGGCAGTGGCATCAGGAACGGTTCCGCTCTCGATTGGATCAGACACCGGCGGCTCGATCCGTCAGCCGTGCAGCCATTGTGGTGTGGCCGGCCTGAAACCGACCTACGGGCGTGTCTCCCGGTACGGACTGGTCGCTTTCGCGTCTTCGCTGGATCAGATCGGACCGATCGCCATGAACGTCGAAGATCTCGGGACACTCCTTGAGGTTCTGTCTCTTCCCGACCCGCGAGATTCCACCAATGGCCGCAAGGCTTTTGTCAATTCTCCCGACATCTACTCCGGCGACCTTCACGGACTCACGCTGGGAATACCCCGAGAGTATTTCGGCGAAGGACTCTCTCCGGAGGTTCGTTCGGGAATCGAACAGGCAATCGAGGACTGCAAACAACGCGGCGCATCGTTTATCGATGTCTCCATCCCCAACCTTCAGTTCGCTATCGCCACCTACTACATCATCTGCACCGCCGAGGCCTCGTCGAACCTGGCTCGATACGATGGCGTCAAATATGGTTTCCGGGCAAAGGACCAGCGATCGCTCGTAGACATGTACGAAGCCAGCCGGGAGCAGGGATTCGGTGCCGAAGTCAAACGTCGGATTATGCTCGGGACGTATGTACTGAGCGCCGGCTACTACGATGCTTACTATCTCAAAGCCGCACGGGTCCGAACTCTAATCGGTCAGGATTTCGACCGCGTGTTCGAGAAGTGTCAGGCGCTGGTTGCTCCGGTAACGCCAACACCGGCCTTCAAGTTGGGAGAAAAAAGCGAAGATCCCATCGAAATGTACTTGACCGACATTTATACGGTGTCGGCCAATCTCGCCGGCATTCCGGCCATTTCGGTGCCGTGCGCAAATCCAAATGGACTTCCTGTTGGAGTACAGTTCATGGCTCCCAAATGGAAAGAAGACACTTTGTTACGGCTTGGCCATGCGGTTCAGAAAAGCTGACATACTACCCATTCTGGTTCTCCTGGGTGTCCTGCCGTGGGGCTGCGCTCCCACCGTCCGATATACTCGCAAACCCGCAACACCCCATTCCTCTGCCGACCAGGGAACATCGGGGACTCACCGCACCCTTCAGAAATCCCCGGGTCCCATTTCCCCACAGAAACTCCGTCAGGTCGTTTCCAGATACCAGGGAGTTCCCTACCGCCGCGGCGGAACGAGTGCAAAGGGCCTTGATTGCTCTGGCTTTGTGTATGTCGTTTTCAAAGAACTCAACGGCTCCATCCTCCCGAGAACCACCCGAAAGCTCAGGCGCACAGGTCGTGCCATTCCGCTTCGCTTCGCCCGTCCGGGTGATCTGGTTTTCTTTCGCGGCGGACACTGGAACACGATCAATCATGTGGGGATTTACCTTGGCAAAGATGAGTTTGCGCATGCAAGCAGCAGCGCCGGCGTCACCATCAGCAGTACCAACGAGAAATACTACAAAAAACGTTACAGCGGCACACGACGGGTGTTTTAGGGAGGGTTTCTGAGCGGTCACCGAAGGTGCCTCATTCACCCATTGCCACGGGTGCCCATTTCCCCCAAGGTCCTCGCCAGTGCGATTCGTTCCGGCCAGTCCGCCTCTACCCCACCGTCCTGCAGGTGATAGCAGTAGCTCAGCACGCAGTCGACAAATCCACAGGCAGCAATCAACTCGGACGGATACGGAGTGTTCTCGCTGAGGATCTCGACTCGCTCCTTCAGCAGAGCATCGCGTTTTGGGGCAGGAAGATCCGTGGGTAGCCTATTGTGAAGAAAGGAGCCAAACTCCAGACAGGCAGGTCCTGTGGCGCCTTTCGGGTCTATTGCAATCCAGCCGGAGCAGTGATCCAGAAGGATATTTCCGTGGTGAAGGTCTCCATGGAGGACCATATTCTCCTGTTTGGTCCTGAGAATACCGGCAAGCACCGTTTCGGCTTGATCGATCAGATCCCGAGGCATCTTTTCGCTGGGGTCCCACAGGTTTCGTGTGAGCAGAAAAGCTTTCTCCGCCCACCGTGCGTACCGGGGGAATCCGTGCCCCGGCGGGACCGCAACAGGCAATGCTGATATGACCTCTGCTGCAACCCTGGTTTCTTCGCGGTTGTCCCCCATTTCCCAGAGCATTGTACCGGGATGCAATCGCTGGAGAAGCATGGCGCCCAGGTCCTTATCCATTTCGATCTGACGCACCGTTTTTCTTCCATCGTATACCCGCAAAGCTTCCATTTCCGAGAATAGCTGCTCGTTGGGTACTCCGATTTTCAGGACGACCTGCTCTTTGCTCGCGGTGGTGGTAAACTCAACATAGCTTATACTGAGCGATTGCGGCACAGTACCTGAATCGAGCCCCCAGAGATCACGAGCAATAGATACGATATTGGGAAGATCATGGAGCCACTTCCGTCCACGGTCGCCGAAAATACGGGTAATTCTTTGGATAAACGGGGATGGAAGTTGCATGGCGGCCCTTCATCATTCTCTAACAGCATTGTAGCAATGAGCTCATTTTCTCAAGTCAGGTTCAATTTGAATGCCAGATCATTCCGACCGTGCGATATCCCCCCTCTGCAGCGTCAGCATACCTTCTTATTAGTAATCTGTTCGTTTCGCAACGTGAGACCCTCTCCCGGTTAAACCATGCATCCAGCGGGAATGGACCACGGACTTGGCTATTCCACAAGATCGCCATCGATCTCTTCTACTTTTAGAAAGGATTCGTCCTCCTCGAAAAGATCTATCCCTGATTGAGGTTTGCTTTTCCGCGGGCCTGTACGTCAGAACTCGAAACGAGCAACAAAGGAACCATACCTATAACAAAGCGGAAGACCTTCAAAACACAACTTTTCACTGCAGTGGTCTATCGTGATACCTACCGAAAAGAACGACTCCGAGTAACCCTCCTATCTCCCCGGCTACTATATATCCAGCGTTTCGCCGATGGTCTTCATCAAATTGCCAGCCCCTGGAGAAACGAAGGTCTTCGTTCGCGTAGGCAAGGCGGCAGACCAACCCCACATCCTCATGCTTTCCATCTTACATTTGTGAACCCGGCACGGGCGGCTTCCGCGCTGAGGTTATCGCGAAATTGTAAAATCGCCAGTAGCAGGCACCTTCCACGAATCCAGCATCCCGTAGCCAGCAGAGATGATCGGAGAGGGTTACCGGATGATCTTTGTGCTGGTGTTTTTCATACCAGTACTCAGGGTCTTCGCCCTGCCTGTCCATGTGAGCCTTCCAGAGTGCATACTGGTACTCTTTTGCCTGCGGGTCTTCATCGATAATAATGTCCCGGGAGATGAACAGAGCCCCGGGGTTCATTCGGTCGAGCAACTTGGAATAAAACTCGCGTCGCTCTTCATGACGCAAATGGTGAAGGGTAAGGCCCGCAAGCACAATGTCATATTTGTCACCGAGATTCGTGTCTTTTCGGTAGTCTCCCTGTATTGCCCGGAAGTCTTCGGTGTATCCGGAGATTGTATTCTCGAAAGCATCCAGCATTTCACGGGTAATGTCGTAGCCGGTAACCTGGAGCCGCGGCATCTTCTGCAGGGCGACTTCCGAGAGCACGCCATTTCCACATCCGAGGTCAAGCAGCTTGAGTCGCGCACCGTGACCACCGGGCAGAAGTTCAGAAATAATCAAATGCTGCTGCTGGTATTGCGGAATCAATCGTCCCATCAATGATTCGTAGTCGTCTGCCTGATCCGAAAAATGCTTTTCGATATCGATTTCACCCATATACACTCCATCTGTTTCACCCATTCTATCCGCACATGTGTGCGGGTTTCTCGATTATCCGGCGAGTTGGTTCGGACACCCGACCAGGAGACAATGGCTGCGTTCAAGAGCCGTTACTCACATTGGATTACTGTCATCCACCAAATCGTACGTAAGCGATTACTTCCAGAAGCGCCGCCAGATTCAGAAAGGAATGCATAAACACGCAGGCCCAGAGCGACCCCGTCCTGATTTTCACAAATCCGAACAGCATACCCAGAAGAAATATGATCGTCTGCTCGTATACTCCATACTGAACGTGAATAAGCGACCATACAAATGAAGTCAGAACGACAGCGCCTTCGGCACCCATCCTCGACCGTCTGAAACCTTCGAGCAGAAAACCCCGAAAAAAGAACTCTTCGAATAGTGGAGCTGCAAAAACGATAGCAAACGCGAAAAGCACCGTAGACTGCCGTGTACGGTAGGCATCAATCATGAACTCGGGAATGATCTCTCTTCCCAGAAGGTGGGTCACCAGATCGGAGACAAGGATAAAACCAATCAGGATCCCTGTCAATGCGAAAAGGGTTCGGCCCCGTACCGGCTTAAGGTCTAGGTACTCTGCAACGGTAATGCCTTTTCGGATTCTGGCGAGCACGATAATATCGATCCCGCAAACCAAGGCCGAAGCGAATGTGCTGAGTGCAATAACAAGGCCGTTGGTACTCAGGCTGCTTAAAATCCCCCGATCAAGCTCATCCAACCCGCCGTATTTAAATGAAACATACGCGAGAGTCACAGCAGTCTGGGTCAGAACAAAAAGAACCCCGATAATAAGCCCGAATCCGGCAGTTGCCCACGGGCCCCAGACATGCTTTTCGTTCGTCGTCTTCATTTCCTGAGCACTTTCTCCGTTCACTCCGGCGTTCCCGTCAGGTAAGGCCGTTCAGGGGACCAGGCCTGAAGCGCCTGCCGAAGCAAGGCAAATTCTCCAAGGTGGTATGCATTGTGATCGGCTACCACCAGCAGTTCCCGAAATATAGTGTATTCCTTGGCATGAGGAATAGGTTCGAAAAGGTTTACCCCAGGATCACGGGCAATCGCGATCAGTTCATCACGATTCGATTTGAATTGCTCTATGGTGGTTGACCATCTGTTCTCATCGGCTATTTCATCGGGCCCCGGTCGATATCCTCCCGGATACTCGGGTGAAGTATGATTCGGATTCCGGATAAATTCCAGGATATCCCATTGCGCGATTCGCATATGGTCCAGGAAATGCCAGGGGCTGTATGGGACATGTTCAGCTTTCTGATTTATCAGCGCCATCGGGAAATCCGCAACAACTTCTTCAAAGCTCATATGGGCATTACCTGATTCCAACAAAAAAGCGATTTCCCGCTGAGCGGCATTGATATCTCTCATAAGAAACCTCGAATGCGAATGTGAAAGACAGCAGAAACAGTGCTCAAAAGCAAAAAAGATGCCCCGCAGAGTCCTGGTGGAGCTTACGCATAGACGTAGTGGTGTCTACTCACATCTTCGCGAGCCGAGACTCAACGCCATCAGTGGTGTCGTTCTGCCTTCGATCGAAGAGGGAAAATCTTGAAGCTTTCGGCACCCCATTTTTGAGTAGAACCCTTCGGAGAAGGGATCGGCAAGCAGGTATATTGCAGGGTAGTCATGACTGCAGGCATAGGATTGCATGAAATGGAACATCTCAGAACCAACACCCTTCCCGATTTCTTCGGGAAGAACAAACATGTGATCCAGCCATAATCCTGCGGGAATGCACATACCCTTGAATTCCAGATCCTTTTCGCGGTAGAGAAGCGAAAAGAATGCAACGGGTGTTTTCTCCTTCTCGTAGATAAAAACCGAATTTCTGTCGATGTATTTCCCGGTGATGGTCAGCTCATCCCTCCACCATTCGAAATAATCCTCAGGGTAGTTCCAGTGGCGTTTGGACGCAAACGAAATACAGGTCAGAGCCGGGGCATCGGATGGTAAAGCCTTGCGCAGATATTTACCTTCCTGAACAGAGAAGAATTCGCTTTTCATAAAAGACCCCACTCCTGATACCGCAGGATTTACGTAGCCACACCCAAGAAAACTGTTGGTACTTCGCAGTAGCAACCCGTAACAATCGGTAAAACAAAAGCTTTCCTACTCACTGGGCAATCACCTCGATCCCGTTAACCAGGGCCGAGCCCACATCCGTTTTAAACGAAAGGGTCAGTTGCGAATCGGAAACGGTTATCGGAAACGTTTTAACCACCGCGGTATTCCTTTTCTTGCCGGCCTCTTTGTAGATGTCCAACTCTTCGATGACCGGTTCTCCTTCGGCAAAAACCGAGAATACTCGCTGATTCGCCGACCGGGTTCCGTCGAATGTCTCTGCGAAATGAAGCCGTACCCGATACGCCCCATTCCTCGGAACAGGAATATCGAAACGCTGGACCGAGTAGCGTTCTGTCCGATAAATGAAATCTGATTGCGTGTTGGCAATACTTATCGGCCCTCGGGTAACTACTGGGCCGGAAACGTTATAGGCCGAATCACTTTCCCACAAATGTCCTTCGTCATCCTGATAGTACCGATCCGCTCCAACATTAATCCTCAGATGAAACCCTTTTTCCTTGGGAACTGAATAGAATTCCTCCGGCCGCATTTTGGGCTGATACGTTTTCGCCGTTGTATTCAAAAAGGTTTCACAAAGCCGGGTCCAGGCAGAAGCCGGACTGGAACGGGCGAGACCGAAACCATGGCCTCCATAGGGGAACACATGCATTTCGACGGGAACATTGTACTTTCGCGTCCCCCGGAGGTATCGCATGCTCATACCGAAAATCAAGCGATCATCAGCGGCAAGCGCATGAAACGACGGAGGACAGGCACCAGTAATCGAGTCGACCCATACTTCCCGTTCAAGTCCCCCATATACGGATACGAAAAAATCGGGCCGACAACTGATACGATCAATCGAATCGACAGCCAAGGGTTCCCCCTGATCAAAGAAAACTGCCGCCCGATGAGCGAGCATGGAACCGGCGGAAAAGCCAATAATACCGATTCTACTGGGGTTGACATCGAGCTCATGCGAACGGTACCGAAGAATCCTGATCAGTCGCTGAAGATCCAGTAGCGGAGGAAAATCCCGGGGACCACTCTCAGGATAAGGCTTCAGGCGATATTTCAAGACGACAGCAGTGTGTCCAAGGCTGTTGAGCCAATGGGCTATATCGTAGCCTTCACGGGTGATCCGAAGAGAGCGGAATCCGCCTCCTGGACAGACAATAACCGCAAGACCAGAGGGAGCCGGGATTGAAGGGCGAAGTATTTCGTAGGCAGGAACGGTAACGTTTCTCACCTCCATTTCAGCGTCATCTCCCTGGCCCGTTTTTTTCACCACCTCCGGTTTGTCAGCAGAATAGTAGTTGGGGATGGAATCGGTGAATACTCCTCTTTGCGGCAGCGAATCCGCTCGAGCTGCGGAGAAAACCATAAGAACTGCTGTTAACACCAAGCCCCAGAATCTCATCATGTTCCTTAAAAAAGTCAGGGTGGTACACACTAATTTCACGCTTCTTGAATATACTTCATTGATAGCTCAGTCAAGGAGGCTACGAATACGAGTCATCGTCGAGTAACTGGACAGGTTTCACACCACACCGTGTCGCCCAAAATCTAAGATGGTTGCTTTGGCTGGCGAGATGAATCTGCGAGAACATGTTTTATCCGGATCCCGACGAAAGTTGTCACAAATACGGTTGCCAATGCGCCAATCACCAGGAGCGCAATTCTCCAGACAGCCACTTCCGCCGAATCGGCACCCCCATAGAGACTTCCTGTTACATCGCCTACATATACGTAAAACAGGTTTCCCGGCAAAAGCCCTGCGAGCGACACAGCCAGGTAAACGATAAAGCTCAATCGCGAGAGCGAAAAAAGGTAGTTGGACGGCGCAAATGGCACTACCGGACTCAGGCGAAGAAGAAAAACGATCAAGATTCCACGTTCCTCAACTGCCTTTGCGACTCGACTGAAACGCTTCTTCCTTGTGCGTAAATGCTCGATTCTCGATCGCATGAGATATCGACCAATAACAAAGGAGATAGAAATCGAGAGGATGGCTGCCCCCAGATTCACGAAATACCCGCTCACTATGCCATAGAGACTGCCGGAAGCGATAGTCAACCAGACCCCGGGAAGCATGAAAAGCGTAAATGTGACATACAGCCCTATCAGTATAATTGGTCCCCACGGCATCCAATCACCGTAGAAACGAAGGAACGATCTGATTGCCGCACGTACCCCGGGTAATGCCATTGATACCACCAGGGCGGCCACCACAAGCAGGTACAAAAAAAGCCTTGGCCGAAAAATCCTCATTTTCATAGACAGGACCAATCTGAAGCGTGTACCCTATACAGCAATAAATGTGCCCGGTTTGTACTAATTGATATCCAAGGGCATGGCATAATGGTTGCGGGATACAGCACTACAGCACAAAAAGTATGTGGAAACTATGGAACGATCTTCATATTCTGATCCGGTGATCCGTCGAGCACTCGTGTTTATAGCTGCCCTTATGGGGCTGGCTTTTATCTCGCTGCTACTTCAGTTCATATCGTTCGTTCTTTTACTCGTATTTGCCGGGATTCTCTTCGCTGTTTTTCTTCACGGGACATCTCATGCCTTGAGCAGCCGTTTCCCGATTCCACAAAAAGTCGGCCTCGGTTTCGCCCTGCTTCTTCTGGTTGCAATCGTTTTTCTTTTGGTCGTTCTGGGAGGTCCGCAGATTACCACGCAGACAGTCCAACTGACCGAACGCATCCCTCAGGCGACCACTGAACTGCGCAAACTTCTCGGCGAATCAGAGCTGGGGCGTCGCATGCTGAAAATGGCATCGGAGCCCCAGCGTTTGTGGCCGATCGGCTCAAATCTGATCGAACGACTTTCGGGGGTTTTCTCGACTGCTTTTGGAGGAGTGGTCAATGTCGTGATCATTGTTTTTCTCGGAATATACCTCTCCATAAGCCCATCCGCATATATCGACGGTGCTCTTCACCTGGTGGCACAAGGAAAGCGAAAAAGAATACGGGAAGTGCTATCGGCAACCAAAAATGCCATGTGGCGATGGTTGGCGGCACGTTTTCTCTCAATGGCGGCCGTAGGCATTCTTACGACAACAGGGCTTTTTATTGCAGGCGTTCCCCTGGCTCTTGCCCTGGGACTGATAGCGGGGCTGCTATCGTTTGTTCCTTATCTCGGTCCGGTTTTGTCGTTCATTCCAGCTGTTCTTGTCGCGCTTTCGGGCGATTTGATGGACGTGGTCTGGGTCGCGATTGTATATGCATCTGTCCAGTTCCTCGAGAGCTATCTGATCACCCCACTCATCGAGCAACGGGCAACATCGGTACCTGCCGCACTTCTCATTTCATTCCAGCTTCTTCTCGGGGTCACTGCCGGAGCACTCGGGATTTTTCTGGCTACCCCGCTTTTAGTAATGGTGATCGTTTTCATTCAAATGTTCTATATCCAGGATGTACTCAAAGACCGAATAGAGGTCCTGGGCAATATTGACGGGTAAACAACAAATAAAGGAGGTTACCCATGATAGCAAAAACATCTCTTGCCGAAGCCACCGTTTCGCTTCACACAGGGTTGTCCATGCCCATGATGGGTTTCGGCACATACAAATTATCCGAAGGAACCGAGGCGCACGATGCAGTTCAAGACGCCCTGGAGATCGGCTATCGAATGATTGATACAGCCAGCATCTACGGTAATGAAGAAAGCGTGGGGCAAGCTATTCGAGAGAGCGACATTTCACGCGAGGAACTTTTTATAACCTCCAAGCTCTGGAACTCGGATCATGGATACGACGAAGCGCTTCAGGCATGCCGAGAAAGCCTGGACCGACTGGGCATGGACTATCTTGACCTTTACCTGATCCACTGGCCCGGCGGCGGGAAACGCATTCAGACCTGGGAAGCCATGCTGCGGCTACAGGATGAAGGTTTGTGTAAGGCGGTGGGAGTGAGTAACTATCGGAAAGAACACATCCAGGAAATACGCGAGGCCGGACTTCCATACCCTACGGTAAACCAGATCGAATTCAACCCGTTCGCCTATGACTCCAGGGTTCTGGAGCTGCACCGATTCTGTACCCAGCAGGATATCATCGTGGAGGCATACAGCCCGCTGGCAAAAGGAGCCGTGGTAAAGAACCGGGAACTACAGAAAATTGCCGAAAAATACGACAAGCAGCCTTCCCATATCGCTCTCAGGTGGGCTGTGGAGAAAAACTCACCCGTCATTCCCAAGTCCTCGCATCGCGAACGCATCGAATCGAATGCGGACATCTTTGATTTCGAGCTTCTACCCGAAGACCATAAAACAATAGATAACCTCACGTGATGAACCTGAGAGAAGCATCTCTTTTCGGGGAGCGGCATCGCTCCCCTTTTTCATGTTCCTCCTATGAAATCTGGAATATTGGGAGCAGACACCGACCCTTCTGATATTCCAAAACTCCCTTTCCGAAAAATGCCAACCACCGTGCGAAATCACTGGCTGGGAGGGACTCACGGTCAAAGGACCATCCGAAGACAATTATATTTTGGATAATGGAATATACCGAGCAGCAGAAGAATATTCTTGCCAGTAGTGGAAATATAAAAATCAATGCGGTTGCAGGAAGCGGCAAGACGGCAACACTTATCGAGTATGCCCGGCATCACAGCCCCCGGAATCGCATCCTCTACCTGGCCTTCAATCGTTCGGTTCGGCTCGAAGCACAGCGACGGTTTCGGGATGCCGGGCTTTTCAATGTCACCGTTCACACCGCCCATTCGCTTGCGTATCGTCCCGTTGTGGCGGGCAACAACTACCGTGTCAAGCAGAGCTACCGTCCTCATGAGATCCTGAGTATTCTCGGAAAAAACCTTCATGCGAGAGATCCCCATACCGCTCTCCTGATCGCAGCTCACGTCATCCGATGCGCGGCCATGTTTTGCTCTCATTCACAGGAGCGGGTCAACGATCTGGATTACCCGGGATCGCTCGCCGATATTTCGGCAAAGAAATTTGCCCAGGCCCACCTGGAAACCATTCTTCGGGCAACGCGAATTTTTCTTGCCAAAATGAACAGCGGTGAAATAGAAGTGACCCACGAATTCTATCTCAAACGCTTTCAACTTGACCGTCCCGAATTAGGGTATGATATCGTGCTGTTTGATGAAGGCCAGGACGCTTCGCCGGTCATGCTCGATATATTTATCCGACAGCCCGCACGCCTGGTAATTGTCGGCGATATTCATCAACAAATCTACGGTTGGCGCCATGCAGTCAATGCTCTGGGGTACGTCGATTTCGCCCCGTATCCGTTGACGACAAGCTTTCGATTTGGGGCTAAAATAGCGAACATGGCCACCGAATGCCTGGGATGGAAACGGCACTTGGGAACACACGGGCCGGTAACAATAACCGGCGCCGGCAGATCCAGGAAAACGAGAACTCGTTCGGTACTTGCGCGTACCAACCTCTTTTTATTGCGCAACGCAATAGACACCGTGCTGAGCGACGCCTCCATCCGTAAGATTTACTTTGAAGGCAATCTGGCTTCGTATACCTATGCCTCTGAAGGAGCGTCGATTTACGATGTGCTCAGTCTTTATACAGGGAAACACGATCGCATCAGAGACTCGGCCATTCGAAACATGCCCGATTTCGAGTTTCTTCGAGAGTATGCCGACAAGGCACAGGACATGGAACTGTCTCTTCTTGCCGATATCGTCGAAGAATACAAATGGGAATTACCCCGCTTACTCAAAATGATCCGCACCTTGCACGTAGAAGACAGCCAGAGAGACCAGGCCGACCTGATATTCTCAACAGTCCACCGGTGCAAGGGAATGGAATACGACTCCGTAGAGCTGGAAAACGATTTTATCGATGAAGACCGACTCGTGTCTCAGCTTTCTCGTTCAAAAGAGCAATCGCTCGATCTTGCTCGCCTGGAAGAGGAAATCAACCTTGCATACGTAGCTATCACCCGGGCAAAGCGAAAGGTCGAGTGTCCGCCTCAGATGTTTCCGGACCTCGTGCCCAAACCGGCGTGCCCATCAACAAACACTCCGAAAAAAACACTACCGCCCCGCCAGAATGCTCAACCGAAGAAAAAAGGTCAAGGGAAATCGCACAGTCGATGGACAAAGCAGGATGACCACACGCTGCGGAGACTGGCACAGGAGTTTACTTCGGTACCGGTCATGTGCACGGAACTCGGACGTAAGCCGGGTGCAATATACGCTCGTATGAAAAAACTGGGGATTGCCTGGGACCTGTGATTTCTTTAAAGAAATCTGTAATAAAGCCCCGCCATGCCTAAGGCAAAGATGAGAATGACAATCGATGGTTTCAGAAGGTATGGGTAGGCCCGCATAAGTCCGGTCTTAAAATACTCCTTCGTGACAACAAAGCAGATATGTACGGGAGACAGAATCATCCCAACGTATCCGGCGGCAAAAGCCAGTGTCGTGGCCGCGGCGATCTGACCAAAGGCCGGGTTCTCGCCCAGAAGCCCGATTACCAGAGGAAAGCTTGCACCTACAAAACCAAGTGCGATACCCATGATCAGTCCCGATACCAGAGGCAGAATTATGATTATCGGAACAAGGGGTATACCCAGTGCCACCAGTTCATCCCGCATTGCCGCAACGATTGTCTCCCCGCTCGATCCGATCGGCGCCCTGAGCGAAGATGCATAGATCTGCGCACCAATTACGACCAGCAGCATATTGAGCGTCTTCATTCGGGAAAATATCGAGAGTGACTTCACGGCGTGGACTCGATCCGGAATAAAAACGACCATGAGCGCGGCTACCAACCCGACCGTCATCGCCAGGAGACTTGCGACACGTTCGGTGAATCCAAGAGATACCAGTAGCGGTCCTCCGGCGACCGCCCCAACTACGACACACCCAACCGGGATCAGACTTGCCAGTGCCTCCGAGGCCTTCGTATGTTTTTCCTGCACCGGTCGCAGTGCTATATCTTTTTTTCGTAGCAGAAAAAAGACACCTGCGGCAAGGCTTACAAGGGTATAGGGCAGTTGGATGAGGATAAACTGATGGACCGGTAATCCGCTGTACCGGACAGCCAGAATCACCCCCGGATATAGAGGCCACCAGTACTCCCAACTGTGACGAAACCAGTAGTTAATGGCTACTTTGTGGGGCGCCTGCAGGC
>JBEPYC010000040.1:0-17233 GCA_041641555.1 Chitinivibrionales bacterium
TCTTCGACCGGAAAAAACTTTTTCAGCGGGTTTTCCATATTCTTCTAACCTATCATGCCCCCAAAGCCCGGGCAAACGTGTATCCGAGAACAATCATTGCATATCATCGCAAACCCTTCAGACATGCTCCCCGAAAAGGTGTACGATTCCGCAGGTTTTCCAAGCCAGCTTCCTGTCGGCTCGACAGACTATCCGGGTGCGGCTGGCGCGACTGCGGTTTTCAACGGAATCCGGAATGTGCTCCACATCTCGTTCAGACCAGCAAATGGCTCACGCGCAGCGTTTTGGCCATCTGGTGGAGCAGGCGAGATAGAATGCCGGCCACATGGGCAGCCACAGGCATTACATCCAACAGTTCCTTAGTGCCGTATTTAAGAAGGCGCAACAGACTCCGGGTAATCTGAGCCCACACACCGCAAAACATCGGTTGGCAGGATTCTGCGAGCTGTCTCGCACCATTTCCCCACGGCACCAGAGGGGGCGGTTCACAGAGTACCCCCCTCATCGTATTGTACCCCGGTAGTCTAATAATTGCAAGTAGTTACAGGGCTTGTTTCCGGGCAATTGAGGAGATTTCCATGGCACATCGGTGAGCCCCGCCGGCATCTACCGTGGGAATGGAACGCGAGGGAGGAACAGTCTCAAGGACCGGTTTCCATGCAAGAGCTTTGTAAGCTTGCTCTGGTAAGCAGTATCCGTACCCCCATCTGTCCACGCCGCTTTTCAAAACCGGATATTCCATAAAATCCGTACGCGGTAAATACAGCAGAGGCGTCCCGTTGATCATGCATTCGGCTACAGTGGAGTACCCGAGTTTACTGATCACCAGATCGACTGAAGCCGTCAAGTCCTGATAGGGGCACATCTCTTTTGAGACCTGGTGATAATTAGGCGGCGCGCCCGAGAGTGGATACAAACCAAGAAATTCCCATTGGTCGAATTCCGCCAGACGCACCCAGGGAGTATTACTGAGCCCGAACGTACCCGGATAAATAAGCGCGAGGCGCTTACCGGAGTCAATCGAGAGTTCCTCCTGGAGAAGCTCGCGACGGTTCCGTCCTTTTCGCCCCACCACGCCGACGTCGATGCGCTCGGCAAAGTACGGCATAGAGCATGAAGGCGCCATGGAAAGCAGCAGGTTTGCGGATTGGTATTGAATCTGTATGTGCTCGACTACCCCCGCGAATTCTGGAAAGCGGTCAACATAGGACTCATAGATGTCGAGCCAGGTAAAATTGGTTGCAGCGATCGAGAAGATGCGGGCCCGGGAGGCGATTTCGAATGCAAAGGGAGGAATATCTCCGACGATTACTCGTACTTCCTTGTCGCGACTCCAGGCAGCCTGATTATCGAGCAGTGCATCGTTTTTCTCCGCCATTGCAGAGTAGGTGCGCACCGTCTTTTCGATATCGACCGTCACGCTGTCGGATTGAAGACATCCGCAATCAAATTCCTGGGGATGATAATCGAACTCTCGTGAAATTTCTTCCCGGAGAAACTGTTCGGGAAGTGCAGTATGGACGGTGACTCGCAGATCGGCAGGTATCTTATCGATAATGGTGCAGGCCCGAACTCCATGTCCGAAACCATGTGATGTTATATAGTATGATATATGCATAACTTTTTTTGATCAGGGCAGAGCTGATTAAAATAAACTATTTTTATGTTCCTTCGGGAACCGCACTGAGTGCATCTCGCGGTCAGCACCGGCGAAAGGGTCGGTCCTCGATTCTGGTGGTCGGTATGGATAATGCATCGAGATGCGCGTACCCGCCACACGGTAATCCTTCTCGGTCAGATCAACAATCGGCCAGAAGACGCTGAATATCGGGATCTGTACAACGTCCCAAATCAGAGTCACAGGTGAGCTATACGGGTATTTTGGCCAGGTAGTGAAGAGAAAACAAATTTAGTTCTTAGATACATAAACAAGGGGATGTAAAAGGAGATGGATCGTAGAATTCAGCGAATGCGCAATATCGGGATCAGCGCACACATCGATTCGGGAAAGACCACGCTTACCGAACGTATTCTTTTTTACTGCCAGCGGATCCACAAGATTCACGAAGTCAGGGGCTCAGATGGCGTTGGTGCGACCATGGATTCCATGGAACTGGAGCGCGAACGTGGAATCACCATTCAGTCCGCGGCCACGAATGTCGACTGGAACGAGCATCCTATTAACATTATCGACACTCCGGGACACGTGGACTTCACAATCGAAGTCGAACGGGCTCTTCGGGTGCTCGACGGGGCTGTTCTGGTCCTTTGTTCAGTCGGTGGCGTACAATCCCAGACACTCACCGTCGATAAGCAGCTTCGACGATACGGTGTGCCGCGTCTGGCGTTTGTGAATAAGCTTGACCGGGTTGGTGCCAATCCGATCGCCGTGCATAAACAGCTCGAAGAGCGTTTGGGCCTCCGCGCCGTTCTTCTTCAGATCCCAATCGGGGCAGAAGACAATCTCAAGGGACTTGTTGACCTGGTCGCCATGAAAGCGGTGTATTTCGAAGGAGCCAGCGGGGAGACTATTCGCACCGACGAAATACCTGCGGATCTGGCCGAAGAAGCCAATATCCGTCGGGACCAGATGATCGACACCGTGTCGCTTTTCTCCGATGAGCTTGCCGAAGCCTATCTCGAAGGAGCAGAGACCGAAGAGATGATTCAAGAAGCAATCCGTCGTGGAACGCTTTCCCGTGACCTGACACCGGTGCTCATGGGTACAGCGTACAAGAACAAAGGCGTACAGCCGCTTCTTGATGCTATCGTCAAGTACCTTCCGAATCCGACCGAGATCAACTACGAAGCGCATGATATCAGTAACGACGAAGAAAAGGTTCCTCTGGTGGCCGACCCCGAGAAGCCCTTTGTTGGCCTTGCTTTCAAGCTCGAAGAAAGCCCCTACGGTCTTCTCACTTACGTAAGGATCTATCAGGGGACGGTGAAAAAAGGCGATGAGCTTTTCAATGCCCGGTCTGGGAAGAACTTCAAGGTCGGAAGGCTTCTGAAAATGCACGCCGATGATCGGGAAGAAATCGCGTCTGCATCCGCGGGAGATATCGTCGCGTTCTTCGGAATCGACTGTGCCTCGGGTGATACGTTCACCGGCGGCGGTCTTCACTATAGTATGACCAGCATGTATGTGCCCGATCCGGTAATTTCTCTTTCCATCCAGGCCAAGGACAACAAATCGGCCAACCAGCTTGCCAAGGCTCTCAACCGGTTTATAAAAGAAGATCCCACATTCAGAACCTACCTTGATGTTGAGTCCAACGAGACGATCATTTCGGGTATGGGAGAGCTTCACCTCGAAGTGTATCTGGAGCGGATGCGGCGAGAGTATAAGGTTGATCTGGAAACCGGAATGCCGCAGGTTGCCTATCGCGAACGCATTTCTCGCCGGGTGGAATTTGATTACACCCATAAGAAACAGACCGGTGGTGCCGGCCAGTACGGGCGTGTCGCAGGTTACATGGAACCATCGGAATCGGGTGAATACGAGTTTGTCGATGAAACCAAGGGTGGCGTAATTCCGCTCGAATACATACCTGCCTGCGATAAAGGATTCCGCTCTTGCCTTGACAAAGGTGCCTTGATTGGTTTCCCTGTTCTGGGTATGCGCGTCGTTATCAACGACGGTAATTCTCATCCGGTCGACTCTTCGGATATGGCTTTCCAGGTAACCGCCATTGGCGCATTTCGCCAGGCATACACCAAGGCCAGCCCGGAAATCATGGAACCTCTGATGCGTGTGACGGTCGAAGGACCGACGGAGTTTCAGGGAAATGTTATCGGCAGTCTCACTCAACGTCGAGGAATCGTTATCAGCACCTCTGAAGACGAGTATCTTTCGCGCGTAGAGGCCCACGTGCCCTTGAGTGAGATGTTTGGCTACTCGACATCGCTGCGTTCTCTTACGCAGGGGAAAAGTGAGTTCACGATGGAATTCGCCGAGAACTCCAAAGTTCCCGCACAGATTGCCGAGAAACTGATCAAAGAATTTCAGGAAAAGAAACAATCATCTGCTCCTCGCCGGTAAGACATTTGTCCTGTACCCGAGCACGTCAAGGAGGCGACATTTATGATTACAGAAGAAATGGTTAAGCGAAGTCCGCTGCGGCTTCTCGAGCGCACCACCCACGGTGGCATCAAAAAAGGTTCCATCGGCGTTCTTGCGGGGCCGAAGGGAATTGGGAAAACCGCTTGCCTCGTACATATCGCAACCGATCAGCTTTTGCAGAAAAAGCATGTTATTCACGTGAGTTTTGCCCCGAACCCGGACCATATCGTTTCGTGGTATGAAGACATCTTCTCTGAGGTGGCCAAGAAATACAATCTGGATTGCGCCATGGAGGTTCACGACGATATAATAAAAAACCGGGTTATCATGAACTTTCGACAGGATGACCTTCCGGTAGAAAGAATCGAAAAGAGCATCGCTGCATTGAGCGAAAAAGGCAACTTTGAAGGCGATGTGCTGGTGGTGGATGGATACGATTTCGTGCACGGCTCTCCCGAACAGCTTCAGGAGCTTCGCCGATTCGCCGAAAGTAACAATTTCACCGTCTGGATGAGCATGTCCTCGGGAATCGAAGCGCAGCTCGATAGTATCCCCGAGATACTGAATCCCTATCAGGATCAGATCGAGGTCATTATCGGGCTCAAGCCGCGGGGGGATCATGTGCGTCTTTATTTACTCAAAGACCACGACGAAAAGCCCGTGCCCGACATGCATCTTTCGCTGGATTCGAGTACCTTTCTGATCGTTTAGGTCCATTGAGGCCTGTTTGCAGCATAAATGTAATAGCTGCATGCGGGCCACGGCGCGCGTGCCGACGATCAGTAGAAAAAATCTGCGTCCGTATTGCTCAAAGCAACACGGACGCAGTCGTATCTACCGGATGGCACTCAGCGAGGATCTTCTTACGATGCAGCCGCCACGATTAAAACCACTCCTCCGACTCCTGCCGCTGCTTCTTTTTTTCTTTCTCCACTCCTCTGCCACCGAACCCCCTCCCGCCATCGAACGAAAATCGTATAACATTCCCCTGGCGAACCTTTCAGTATCCAGTGATGACGCCGGGCATTTCGAAAAGGTCAAAATTTCATACGGACGAGACCGTAACTATGCCGCAATCGGCCGCTACGATGATATGTACGTGATATACCGCCGAAACGGCAGGGAGCGCCATAAGCATCGAGAATCCTTCGAGCTGGCCTTCCGGATTAGTGAGTTCGAAGCAGAGCACCTTGAAGAGGTATCCGAATCGTTTGTTGATGCTCTCAAGCAATTCGAAAAGAACCTCCAGAAACAACGTTGGGGGAAATGTGCCTATTTCGACGCTTTTTTCCCGAGATTTCTCAAGGGTTTCTATTTTTTGTATTGTGCCGCCCGCAACAACCCCAAAGCCCTCCCCCGTATCGCATACCTCCCGGACAGCCTCTGGGAGTCTTCTCTAAGCTCACCTCTGACCGACCAGCGTATACACATCTGGCGTACCCGGGACGACTACCTCGTCCGCCTGCGAATAGCTACCAAGGAGCTCATCTACCAGCTCGAAAAGTGGAACAAAAAAGAGCTTCGGAACAAAAAACGCAACCCGGACGTCTCCTACGGGAAGGATCTCGAGGAAGCATACGCCATTTTCATAAAGATGTACTTTCACCGGTAAAACCGTTCTTTTCAGTAGACCGGCAGCGACTTTCTGCACCAGATGCGCAGATAAGGACCTCCTCCCCCCGACAGTTTCCGTGCGCAGCATACTGGGCATTGCCTTGCCCCGATTCAGAACTTAGTTTAGGAGGAAGGCATCTTCGGAGTGGATTAAACCACCACCCTGCCCGGTGTTTTCACAAACATCTACAGTATTCAAGTAATCTCCCTTTGGTCTCGAATAAGCGCTTGTTTCCGCAATGCTCGGCCAGACTAACATCTTTTGGAAGCAATGTCATACTTTTTTTTGCCTTCAAGATCTCCTCACAGGACTTTTGCATCGAAGCGCTGCCCGGTTCCGCTCAACGTGAAGCCCAGTTTTCTTTTTCTCTTCGTTCTGGTGCTTCAGGCAGTCATTTCGGGTGACTCCGGTGCTGGTGGCTCCTACACCAAACGCTCATCTTTCTCGGTACCCCTGGCAAAACTGAGTGTGAGCTTCAATGAACTCGATGAGCGTTTCGAAAAGGTGCGCATAACACAGTTGAACTCAGATGAAATCTCGGAGATCGGGCGCTATGAAGATTCCCATATCACGGTAACCCGTTACGGTAAACAGACAAAAGTCTTCAAGGAATCCCCTTCTAATGCTCACCTCATTACCGATTTTGAAGCGGAGAAACTCAGCGAAGTAGCAAAAACGCTGGTTAGTACGCTCAAGATTCTGGAACGCGATGTCCAGCGGAAACGCTGGGACCGGCTGCTTTACCTCGATGCGTACCTGCCAAGATTTTTACGTGGCTACTATTACCTCTATTCCGGGGCACTTAATTCCATGCGAGCACTGCCCCGCAGCTGCCGTATTCCCGAGGCAGCGTACGAAGTTTCTCTGCAATCGGAAAAAAGCGAACAACGCGTTAACGCATGGCGCAATAACCCGGAACAGGCTCTTCGTCTCAGAATAGCTTCAAAAGAGCTCATCTATCAGATCAAAAAATGGCAAAAAGATGAGCTGCGCCGTCCAATGCGCTCAGGAATGCGAAAAGGAGAAAATTTCGAAAATGCATTCAACCTTTTCGTTCGAGTCTATATGAACAGATACCCTATCCCTGATCTGCCGCCCAAGGATAAACACCTGTAAAGGTCGACCACGAGAAAAGGCCAAGGGAAACTTTCGATCCGAGGGACGCGCAACTGGATGGATCGTTTGATTTCCACCTGGCCTTTTTTTTCGGGCTCAAGGAACATAACGGAGGGAAGGTGTCTTTTCAAGTACAATACAAGAAGGAGGCATCCATTCTTTCGACCCATAGTGCCTGCATGTTCGGCAAGCAGTCACCCTACCCACATGGATGGAGTAGATTGGAAGGAGTAGAAAAAGCAGAAGATCGGGGTAGAGATCCGTAGAGAGGGCCCCGTGAACACCTCCTTCTTGCGTTGCACTATTCGCTACTCATAAGACTCCTCAGGTCACGACTTCTACACTGCTGGCGCAGTTTTCTGAGGGCCCGCTGTTTTACCTGTCGTACCCGCTCCCCGGTGAGTTTGCACTTCTTGCCGATCTGGGTAAGAGTATACGCGGGAACTCCATCGATTCCGAAATACAACCGCACGATCTCCGCCTCGCGCCGATCGAGGGACTGGAGCGTTTTATCGAGAATCTCTCTGGCACCCTCCTGGACCAGCTCGAAATCCGGCAGCGGTCCTTCCCCGCTTACAATATCATGGAGCGTTGTCTGCTCATCACTTTCGAGCGGGCAATCCAGCGAAGTACAGTTAATACGGCTGTGAAGAGCCTCCAGTATTCGGTCTTTTTTTTCACCAAGTTCCACTGCCAGCTCTTCGAGATCAGGCTCTCGACCCAACTTCTGTTCCAGAGCCTGCTGTGCTCGATTGGCTTTTCTGATCTCGAACGCATGACCGACCGGTTGTCGCATAACTCTGGATTGATTGGCGATCGCCTGGACCATGGCCTGGCGTATCCACCACACCGCATACGAAATGAATTTGAAGTTCCTGCTGCCATCGAAGCGGCGGGCGGCTTGAATGAGCCCGCAATTACCTTCTTCTATTAAATCCGACAGAGCAACTCCCTGGTGCTGATAGTTACGGGCAACCGCGACCACAAAACGGAGATTGGCCATCACCAGTTTCCGCAATGCGCTTTTATTCCCTTTTTTTATCTGCTCCGAAACCTCGATCTCCTCGTTCTCACTCAGAGGTGGATATTTGGCAATATCCTTGAAATAAAAAGAAAGCAGACTCTCGGTTTTTTCGTGTGAGCCCAGTTTGGAACTCATTGGGGCCGCTCCTTGTCCGGGTACGTCCGTACGAAAGGAATACCATTGCCGGTTCCGGCACCTGAAGGTCTCAGAACTTCTGTAATCATAGTCGCAGATATGCCGTAATGGGTTCAAATAATTTTCCGGTATCCCCCCGGACAAAACCGGATTCGACCCGTCTGGAAATACTCAGGCTCGCACGACAACACCACGGCCCGGAAGAGTTGGTTTCGGAAGGGAAATGCTGAAATCAGACTTCGTCAGATGTAATCGGTAATAAACCATTGGACATCTGGGATTAGCTCGTGTATACTGAATATGAGAATCCACCACAAACCATCAAACATCTGATGCAGGGCGCCGAGAACCTGCTGACAGTTCGTTCCGTGAGAACACCCTTATGGGCGTAAAAATCAAGCACCGAAAAATCGATGACCTTCTGGTATACGAAATCCACGGCAAAATAGCCAGTGAGGACGCTATAAAGATCTCCAAGACCCTCGAGGGGTCGGTGAAAAAACCGGGAGAGAAAATAGTGATCGATCTCAGCAGGATAGACTATCTGGACAGCCACTGGCTCGGCGTGTTCGTGTATACCTGGAAAATCTTGCAGGACAACAAGAAAGAACTCCTTTTTGTAATCCCTCCCGGGTTCGTGCTGGATCTGTTCCGCAACTCCAACCTGGACAAAACGTTCCGGATCGTTCCCACGCTCGATACCCTGACACATTCCTCCTGAAAAGCACACCTCAGCCACGGGGCGTGGCATGGCTCACCAGACGACAAGCTGCGGTTATTGCCGAAACCAGGCTTCGTTCCGAGGCCTTGCCTGTTCCGGCCATATCGAATGCCGTACCGTGGCCCACCGATGTTCGAATAATCGGCAGCCCAATCGTGATATTAACACCTTCATTGAAGTTCTTGGATTTTAACGCAACGAATCCATGATCATGCAACATCGAAACGATCCCATCGAATTCCCCCCGAAACGCGCGCATGAACACGGTGTCCGGCGGATAGGGACCGCTGACATTCAGGCCTTCGCTTTTGCCCAGTTCGATTGCGGGTACTATTTCCTTCTGCTCTTCTTCCCCAAACAGGCCGCTTTCACCAGCATGTGGATTCAACCCACCAATGGCGATCCGTGGCCGATCGACTCCCAGGCCAACCAGCGTTGTGTGTAACAACCGGATATGCCGTATCACCCTCGCTGCGGTTATCAGATCGAGAGCCTTGCGAAGCGAACAGTGAGTGGTGACATGTACCACTGCCACCTCTTCCAGAAGAAACATCATACTGAAATCAGACGTGCCTGTTTCGTGGGCGAGAATTTCGGTATGACCGGGGTAATCGATCCCGGCCACATGCAAAGCCTCTTTATTGATCGGATTGGTGACGATCGCATCGATTTCGTGGGATTTGGCCAGACGAATAGCTTCGAGCACATAAAGGTAGGATGCCCGGCCGCAAACGGCATTGACCGTCCCTGTTTGATACGCCCCGGGAGAAACCACGCCCTTGTCGATAACGTACACCCCTCCAGGCTCAGCTTGTCCGGGATGGTCAATTTTGTGGACCGTTCCGGTAAAGCCAACAACCCTGGCGGCATGCCGAAGAACGGAGATATCTCCGATGATTGCCACCGAAGTATCCGAAGGTAGTTCTCTGAATGCAACTGCTTTAATGGCGATTTCGGGTCCGATCCCTGCGGGATCACCCATCGAGAGTCCAAGACGTATCATGGACCCGAAAATACGATGTGCAGGTTCTGTTCGGGCCGGGGAAGGAGAAAGGTTGCCTGGATTAATGCTCCGCGATCATCATATGGGTTGTATGATCACAGGTGTTAAACCAGAAACATACTCGCTCGCCCTCGATAGTAAAACAATCATCGAGGTTGCGTCGAGTCGTGCAGGGAAGAATGACCTGGTATTCTTCCTGCGCTAAACGTATCAGTTCTTTCTTGATCTCGTTCATAGTATTCTTATCGGATGGTTGAAGGCAATGGTTTAGTTTTTTGGGCGTTATTTTTCCGGCGCGATGCCGCCTTTTTTCCGGTCCTTTTCAAAACGGAGGAATTTTTCCCGCCGCCCTTGAGCGTCTGGTGAACCAGTTGAGCACGGGAGTCGGCGGGATTCTTTTCAAGAAGTTCCTCTACGAACACCGTTGCCTCAGGGATATCGGAACCCGAGAGGGCAGCAGATGCGGCACGCCACAGACGACTGTCGGTCATTTCTTTGTCGCTTCCCCCAGCTTCTTTGTATGCCTGCACCGCATCGGTTGCATTCCCTGCTTCGTAATGAAGATCACCTGCCAGAGCGTAAACCTCTGGAGAAGCTGACTCGTTTGCCAGTGCCTGAGAGAGATACTCAGCCGCTCGTGCCGGGGAGTTCAATAAGGAATAAAGCCTGGCGATTCCCACGTACGCCTCGGGATTTCGTTTCGGCGACAACTCCAGAGACCTGGTGAAATACCTGGCAGCCTCCGTCAACATTCCAAGACCAATCAGCGCCCTTCCCATCTGGGAATAAAATTCCAGGACCTGCGGGAAAAGGTGGAGTGCTCTTTCAAGGAGATCCCGGGCAGGTTTATTCCGTCCCCATGCCAGAAGAATTTCGGCAAGATAATAAACCGAGCGCATTTTCACCGAGCGCCGATCGACAGCCGAAACAAGCCGAAGGTTTGGTGAAGTATCGGCGGCTTTCACCATGCAATGGAATGCCTTTTCGAGATTTTTCTCCCCATACCAGATCAACCCCAGCTCGAGGAACGCTTCGATGTAGCTGTCATTGAGATACAGGCACCGGTAGAGGTAGCGTTTGGCTTCATGAGTACGCCCCAGGGCTTTCAGAAGCCATCCGGCAGCGAAATGTGCCTGGGTAAAGACATCCCGATCTCTCTCCCAGACAGTACGGTCATTTGCCGTATCCAGAAAGATCTTCAGCGCTTTTTGATTTTCGCCCAGTTGACTGTAGCACTCTCCGAGACTCATTCGAAGACTGAGATCGTCGGGGCGCTGATCTACCCCTGTGATAATCAACGGAAGGTTTCTTTGTGCTTTACTCTTGCACCGCCGGGCGGAACAGTATCCTATGTGGAGAACTCGTACAGTGTCGTAGGATGTGGCAGGGAGGCCTTTTTTTCGGGCACTGAAAACCATCTGTTCGTGAACAGGCCGTTCGAAGCGGATGTCGGGGTCCCGCGGAAAGAGCCGGAACTGCAGGAACTCAGGCCCCCTCTCCCCCTGCTGTTCATTGGCAACACATACCGCGGCGACCTGGGGCATTCCGGTTTGCCATAATTTCCTGAGCGCTCCAAGGCTGTCCGGAGCAAGCCTGTCATCGGCGTCCATCCAGAAAATCCAGTCACAGGTACTGCGTTCGATCGCCTGGTTGCGAGCCGCCGAGAAATCATTGGCCCAGGGCTTCCGAAGTATCCTGACTCCGTACCTTCGGGCGATCTCTATCGTATTGTCGGTCGATCCCGTATCGACAATCACCATCTCATCTACCAGGTCATCCACCGAGTTCAGGGCATTTTCGATATGTTCACTCTCATTTCGCACGATCATGTTGAGTGAACAGGTTTTTTCCTGTTTCTTTTCCAGAGCCGCAAAGGACTGCGAGAGAATATCTGCCGCATTCTGCCGCGAGCCCCGGGGGGAGAACCAAGGATCGATACTTTCCAGCAACGCAATCGCTCTTCTCGGCTTTGCGGCCATCAGGTATCCTCGGGCTGCATAAAAAGCATACTCAGGGTACGAACAGTCACCACGAATAAGTCGTGCCCGAAGCCCTTCGAGGTGGTGTTTCGCACCATATTTCCCGATGAGTTCACTCAACGAGTATCCTTTTCTGTTGCTTCTCACGATGCGACTCCTTGTTTGGATACCACAGAAAATCAGGTTCCGTGCGGCTTTTCAGAACCCCAAGCAAGCAAACAGAAGGCCAATCGACATCTTGTAGGTAGAAGGAATCCGGGATACGCCATGTGGTAAAATCAGGCATATCGATCGAAGGTGGAGGGGGAATAAACGGAGGGGAAGGGAGGAAAATATTTCCGGCGGTGCAGGAGCCTGTGGTGACAGCCCTACTTCCGGGAGTCCGAATCCTTTCTGAATACATCGGCGATGCTTTTCAGTCCGGTTTCGGGGGTAGCAGCTGCAGCTTTGTTTTCGTTTTGTATCCGCTCGTAGATTTCTTCGCGGTTCACGGCGATACTGCGCGGGGCTTCGATGCCGATTTTGACATGTCGGCCGTCCAGGTCAACGATCTTGACTACAATCGAATCTCCAATTCGGATGCATTCACCAAGTTTTCGTGTAAGCACCAGCATGATCTTAATTCTTTCTAAAAATCGGCTCTTGGGTACTGTATCGCTCGTCTTCAACAATAATCTGTTTGCCGATCTTGGATCGTTTGTTGACCACGATAGGCCCGACCAGATTTGCGGTAGAGTTCGCAGGATTCTCTTTGATGGTAACAATCACATACAGAAGAACATCCTCGGGTTTCTCTATCTTCAGCTCTTCGATCTGCCCCTTGACCATCTTGGGTGAATAATCAGGAAGGAAAAGCATCGGGTTTACAAGAGCAAACCGGAGACGAGTACCATCGACACACACCAGCCATTCAAACGGAGCATAGTCTGGTATCTGGACCAGTACGAATTCTTTGTTGTTTTCGAAGCCCGGAATGCCTGAAGGAAACGTGATGACGTCTTCCTTTGAATATACGAGGTCGTCGAAAAAGTCAGGCATAGAAACTGGAACTCCGTGAAAGCGATCTGCAGTGAATTGAACTATGAATATGGTTTATTCGTTGGGGCAGGTCAATAGGTGCATTGCCCGAACCGGTGTAGACCGACCTCTTCCGTGTCGTTGCCGTCGCGCGGCTCAACCGCGCGGCGGCTACATCAACGGACGGAGCTCCGTGTCATTCTTATCCCTGCAGCAGCCCCAGAACACTCTGCGGAACCATGTTCGCCTGAGAGAGCATGGCAGTGGAAGACTGCTGTATGATCTGGTTGCGGGTGAATTCCGTGGTTTCGTAGGCGAAATCTGCATCACGAATGACCGACTCCGCGGCCGCCATATTCTGTTCCTGGTTTTCCTGGTTCATCAGCGCATGTTCCAGGCGGTTGGTCTTGGCACCGAGATCGGCACGAAGCGTGTTTACACTGAAGAGTGCATCATCAAGCGAGGAAATTGCAGAAGTGGCTTCGGCCTGAGTCGTGACAAAAACCGAGTCGGTCGTGCTGATACCCATCAGGGATGTGGTCACTCCCGAAATAGTCACGGTGACCACATCGGCCCCATCGGCATTATCATTTGGACCAACATGGATGATACCACCGCTGGTGGACCAGGGCGCGGTTCCATTGAGGAGTTTCTGACTATTGTATTGCGTTCCCTGGACAATTCTGTCGATTTCCGATCTGAGCTGATCGAATTCCACCTCTATATAGCTGCGTTCCACCGAGGTAAGAGTGTCGTTGGCGGCTTGAATGCACAGTTCACGCATGCGCTGTAACATGCTTTCCACTTCGATTAGCGCACCTTCGGCGATGTTAATCAGCGATATGCCGTCTTGCGCATTGCGAATACCCATGGAGATACCGCGAACCTGTGTTCGAAGCTGTTCGGATACGCTCAAGCCCGCGGCGTCATCGGCAGCCCGGTTAATGCGGAGTCCGGTGGAGAGCTTCTCCAGTGATTTCGACAGTCGGCGCTCTACCTGGCGCGTTGCTGTACCCGTGATCATCGCGGGAATGTTGTGATTGATGCGAGGCATTTCGCCCTCCTTTGAGGCATGTGTGCATCCCTGCAGCCGGACCCTCGCCCTGACTGCTCTCCCTGTTCGTCATCCTGACGACTGCCTGCATCCTTGCCGTCAACCCGTTTCGCAAACCCCGTGCCAGTACCATTTTGCCGTTATTTGCGTCGCAGAGGCCGACATTCTAACCTCCGGGCGTCTGCCCGAAGGAAAAAAATTCCCTTTTACTAGAGAAAATTTGCCAACGAAGGCTGTAAAATCCGCGAAGCCGAACGAAGCGCTGCGTTGTAGACTGTCTCCATCAGCGAAAACTCGGTCACGGTTTCCGCATACTCGGCATCTTCGAGCTCAGACTGCAACCGCGTTGCTTCATTGTGCTGCATTTCATTTCTACTCAGCGTTGTTTCCAGGCGGTTTATCCGCGAACCGTTCTTACTCTGTGCTTCGAGAATTGTCGTAAAAACCGTGTCTATTTCACCTATGGCACGACGGATGCCCTGGGTGTCGTTAGTCCCCAGGCTTTGCCCGAAACGCACCACTGCATCGATCATGTGTGTCCCGGAGGAGGGATCGTACATCAGCTCTTCCCGGGTGATGTTTATCGGCACCACGATTCCGGACTCGATCTCACGAAGAATATCGCCGTTGTGATCGACGACCTCCCCATAGATATTCCTCCCCTCCGACACATACTCAAAGGCGATATCGAAACCGCCCATCTGGTAGTTCGGCCCCCCCAGAGTACCGCCATCGGACACATCCACGGCAAGAGCGCCATTCAATGGGGTTATCGTTCCATTGACATAGTCGATAGTATAATCGACTCCTTCGACATATTCAGTACCGCCTGCTTCCAGCCGAAAAGTGTCGGGTATGATCCGGGTGATCGGGTCACCGGTGTACCCGTTGCGAAGCTGGGCGGGGACACCGACACCTCCCGATCCGTCAAAATAGGCCATCGTACCATTGGCATAGTCTTCGGCAGTTGCTCCCTGGGATTTTTCAATCGGGAAGGGAGCGATCTTGTTTTGCGTGCCCCCGAAGATATAATCCCCTTTGAACTGGGTATTGCCCAATGAGACCAGCTGCCGAAAGATCTGCTCGACTTCCTTGAGAATGTAGGATCGCTCATTGCCCGTCTGGGTATCATTGGATGCCTGAAGAGCGAGTTCTCGCAGCCGATGAAAGAGGTCGTTCATACTGACCATCGTGGTATCCGTAACACTCATGAACCCGACAGCATCGTTGACGTTTTCTTTGTACTGTTTCAGTGCATAGAGCGAGGATCTGAGCTGAAGGTCATTGGCGACATCGACGGGGTCATCCGATGGCCGGAGGAGGCGCTTACCGGTCGAGAGCATCTCCTGAAGATGCGCCATGTCGGCGAATCGGTTGTTGATAACATACTGTACCTGGTTATTTAACTGGCGGTACGTGACTCGTAGCATGATGTTCTTCTCTCGGTTGCCTACATGTTCATCAGTACATCGAGCATTTGACTGGTCGTTGAGATCACACGTGCTGCGGCGGTATAGGTATGCTGGTACTTGACGATTTCCGCCATTTCTTCATCCAGCGACACCCCGGCAATCGCTTCCTGGTGTGATTCATACTGCTGCACCAGATAGGTGCGGGTTTCCAGATTGGCCGAGGCCTCGTTGCGAGAAAGACCGAGCCTGCCGATAAAGGAGCTGTAATACTGAGAAAAGGTGTTCGTCTCGTTTCCCAGCGGGTCGGGGGCCATGGTCAGCTCGTTGCGAAGCTCGGCAATGCGTACCGCGTTGCTGTTGTCGCCGGGCCCGTTGAATTGACCGGTATCGTAGTTGAAATCGACGGTCAACGCCTGGCCATCGTAGCCATTGTGCAACATCTGCATGGTCCCGCTGACATAATCGATATGATAGTCGACATTTTCCTGCAGGGTCAACCCACTGCCGGTCGCGACCGATACCGATCCGCGAACGACATTTCGGGCGCGTTCATCAGCGGAATCCGGCGGCGCAGTAGTTCCATCCCAGAGGCGTCCGAGCGTCTTGGAGAGCTGCCGAGGCGCTGAACCGAAATTCATCTGTCCGGCAGCTACGGCAATCCGGGTGGCTTGCTGCGGTGCACCACCGGTCGCGGCTGCGATATTCTGCACATCGCTGAGTATTTCCGCCGACAGGTTGATATCCGAGGCACCCGTTGTCTCCGGATCGAAAAACGACATCCCGGTGTAGCCATTCAACGAATAGCCGATCTCGTGGATTTCGTTTATTTTTTCCACCAATGCCAGGGCGACAGTATCCAGTTCCCGTTCATATTCAGGGATGACCTTGTTGCGGCAATCGAAAAGACCCGCGATCTCACCGTCACGGGGGCTATAGGCACGTTTTGAATCTGCAAACCGGATCGAAGCCGACCGGTTTTCGGTTCCATCGGGAAGTGCCACTACTTTCGTTGTCATTTCCAGCTGACGGTATCCGGCGGGAGAAACAAGCATATTCCCCGAAGTCGTGACACTGATCTGACCGAATTCATTCTCTACTGTGTTAATATCGATCAGCCCTGCGAGTTCTTTCAGAATCCGATCACGCTTGTCTCGGCTGTCGTTTGCATTTTGCTCACCGATCTCAACCGACCCGATTTCCATGTTCAGGTTATAGAGCTCTTTGGCCAGCTCGTTGACTCGGTCGACTTTTACCCTGATTTTCTCGTTGATATTTTCTTTCAGCGCCCGCAATTCTCCGCTCAGATTATGAAAAACATCGTTGAGAATCTGGGCATTCGTCTTGACCATTGTACGAGCCGACAGCTCGTCGGGATTATTGACAACGTTGTGCCAGCTGTCGAAAAACTGGTCTACGTAGTGCTGGAGGCCGGTGTCGCCTGGTTCGGTAAACACGTTTTCTATCTGCTCCAGCGTGTGATCGATTGTCGAGAAGAATCCCACCTGCTGGTTCTGACGGCGTATCTGCTGGTCGATAAGCGTATCGCGCATCCGCTCGATACTGATAACATCCACACCAAAGCCCATTTGTCCAAATGAACCATCGTAGCGATAGTCGGGAGTACTATTCAGCCTCTTCCGGGAATACCCTTCGACATCGGCATTGGATATATTCTGACCCGCGACATCCATTCCGAGCTGAGCCGCAAAGAGCCCTCGTGTGCCGATACTGAGAGTCGATAACAGTCCCATACGTACACCTCTACTCGGGGTTAGCCCGGTTGTTTGCTGAACAAGTAAAGAATACCATAATCATGCAGTCCTGTTGATAAAGGATCGGTTTGTCGATCCATTCGTCCGTTTCCCGCCCTGCTTGTACCCCGCCGCCTTCGTGGAACCTCGCGCCAGAAATCGCATGGTTTGTGCAACCGTAACCAGCGATTCTTCGAGCATGACCTGATTGCCCGTGTTGACCCGGGCAAGCTCGGCGATCTTCTCTTTGAGTTTTCTCCGCACACTCACCAGTCCGGGCCGCAACTCCTGGGGCAACGCATCGATAAGGGAGGGGAGATTGAGATGGCGTTCGCCGAATCCA
>JBEPYC010000041.1:0-17011 GCA_041641555.1 Chitinivibrionales bacterium
CATAGGTCGAAAAGACCTGTGCCCGATACATCTCTTCCAGCACTTTGCCCATTGCGTTGAGATCCATGTCTTCGGTCCGAATACTCTCACCGATACAGAAAATCCTGTTGATCGACGAATTCCGGGTGTCGAAACCATGCTTGGCGAGTTTGGTGGAAAGTTTTCTCAGAAACGACGGTACTCCGACAAGGACCGTCGGTTGCAGCATCTCAAGAAAGTGTTTCTGCATGTCGGTCGGCACTACGCCCATGCGGGAAGTATTGGCCCCCAGGAGAGTCAAGCCCCGATAATAGGCCATGCCGGCAATGAAAAGACGGTCGAGGCTTACAAAAATCTGGGCGCGATCAGATGCGCTTACGCCGCCACTATGAAAACAAAGCGCTTCGTTGTAGGCGAGTCGATCCAGATCACTGGCGGTCATTGGAAAAGGCAATGGCTTGCCCGTAGAGCCGCTGGTGACAACCGTCTCCACCACATCTTCTTCCAGTACGGACAGGAAGGAATTACGATGATTTACCAGCGTTGCTTTGTCGGTAAGCGGAAGAGACTGGATGCTTTCAAGGCTCTGAATATCCTCCGGGTGAACAGTACCAAGCAACTCGCGGTAATACGACGAGACTTCCTTGAGATGCCGCACGTGATTGCGAAGCGCGCGTATCGATCGGGCGGTGATTTCATCGGAGGAGAGAAATTCCCACGACAGTTCCGGTCTAAAAACCAATGATCATACCTCCGGCGGGAAAGAGGGGGAGCTGATAGATTGTGGACCTCTGGCTTTTCCCGTCAGTGTAGACGTATTGCCAGATATTCTTTCTGTTCAGCAGATTCTGCACTTCAAAATAGTATATCATCTGAAGAAGGCCAAAGCCGAAGCGGCGTTCGTATCTCAGGTCCAGGCTGCTATAGGCTGTGTATCGAGACTGATTCAGTGGCGCGTCGCGACGAATGCCCCAGATTTGAAACCGATCGAAGTACTCCGGCCTGGTGTAGGGGCGTCCACTGAGGTAACGTAATCGGAACGACAATTCCATTCGGTCGGCAATCGGAGAAAGGAATGAAATGTAGGGGAACCACTTTTTGTCGTGCAGACGCTGATACCAGGGGTAGTCAAGGAGCTCCTGCTTCCATCCCCCGGTGAGAGTAAACCCATGGCGAAAGTCGAAATCGCCCGGATACCAGATACCTTCATGGCCCGGACGGATATCTTTGTAGCGTACATGCGAGTAGGAGTACGCAGCTGACCCGCTGAAATGCCGGGTGAGTTTTTTCTTGGCATACAGCTCCACTCCATAGCTTCTGCCCACGCCTGTCCCGACCAGTGCCGTTGAACGGGTGAAGCGCGAAATGATTGAATCATTGCCCAAAAATGAAGAGTCGACTGGGAGATTCTGGTACTCCTTATAGTATCCTTCCACAGAGAGCTTTGAATTCCACGGAGAATGGGAATACTCGATTCCTGCAATTCCTGTCGTAGCTTTTTTGGGGGGCAGAGCTGCGTTGCTGGTCGAAGAAACAAGTTGGTAGTAGTCCGGCTGCTGATACTGGATCCCGAAGGCGGTACTTATGTCCAGCGATGGAGCCGCTGAATAGACTGCACTGAGCCGGGGTGATACCATTCTGGTGCGATTATAGGTGAAACCGTCGTAGCGGAATCCGGGAACAATCTTCAAAAAACCGAATGGATAGGTGACTGCAGACAGAAAACCGCCGAACTTGTAGGCTTGGTCCTGATGTGAGTAGGGAACCGTCGAAACCACGGGCTCACCGGAAACGCGCACAATCGATCCCTGGTCGAGGGAGTCGAGGTAGTTTCGGAGTGTATCAGGATGTGCAGAAAGGTCGATATCGAAAAGCGCCTGCTTGATATGCGTGCCAAAGATGAGTTTGTTGGGACCCGAAAGGGTAATATCGGAACGTAGCTTGAAGGTTTGTTCCTGTTCGAGGGAATTGTTCCGGTAAAAATCCGGTAGTCCTCGTTGATAGAATTCCGGTGTGTACTCGCGACGCTCGAATTTGTTGCCTGTTGCCGAAAGAGTGGTTGTGGTCGAAATTTTGTCGCCCCAGAAACTCTTAGCCGTCAGGCCGCCTGCATACACATATCCGCCGGCATAAACCACATCGCCACGGGTTCCAAGCTCGGCTGAGGCATCGGTAATCGTTATGTTATTGTCGCCGTAGATTCCATTGATCGAGATCTTATGGTTGCCAACCCGGTGGGCTATTTTCGTCTGCATGCCCCAAAACGAAGGGATCGCGATAGAGCGATCGAAATGAGCGACCACGTCGAGAAAGCTTTTGGAGCCCGATGCCATAAAGCTCGCACCGTCCCATAGCGGCCCTTCTGCATGTGCCCCAAGGCCGCCAATTCCCAGGTCGATCCCACCCAGGACCATTTTCTTGTTACCATCGCGCAAGGTGACATCCAGTACCGAAGATGCTTTCCCTCCATGCTGGGCCGGAGGCGCACCGGCACTAAAGGTGAGTGCCTGCACCAGAAGAGGATTGACCAGAGATACAACACCGCCTCCCGAACCCTGCTGTGCAAAATGATTCGGATTGGGGATTTCTATGTTATCCATCAAGAACAGGTTTTCTCCAGGTGTGCTTCCGCGAACAATCACCTCATTGACATTATCTCCCCCCGAAGAAACACTTGGGAGTTGCTGCACTGCCCGCTGCACGTCGGCCAGAGCGCCTGGCGAGCGCAGTATTTCATCGAAATTCATTACCTGGCTGGAGACGGCCATGTCGGGGGCTCTGCGAAAGGGCGATGCGGTAACCGTGACCTTGGAGAGTTTGCGGACGTGTGGGATCAGCTGAATGTCCACGCGTTTTTCGGTATCTCCGGATATGTATACGTCATTGCGGAGCTGCGGCTCGAAACCTTCACGGGTGAAAAGCAGATTGTAGCTTCCCGGCTCAATCGGTCCAAGCTGGTACTGCCCCCCCGAATCGGTGCTGGATCGCATGTTTTTCACGGGGATTTCGGCAATGGCACCCTCAAGTGGCAAGCCGGTTGTGCTGTTGATAATGGTGCCGCGAATCTGACCTGCATTTACCACTGTGCTCAGCATCAAGACCAGGAATATGACGGCGAGAGTTGTACTTTTAATTTTAATCTGCAGGAAAAAGGTGTGCGCAAGATTCACTTCGGCCACCGGGGGTGTTCTCTGAGACTGATAACGCGGTCCCTGGAAATTACAATGTGGTCCAGGAGAGGAATATCCAATAGCTGGCCGACCTGGTGAAGACGTTTGGTGATCCGCCAGTCGGCTTCGGAGGCTTGCACGGTGCCGCCGGGATGGTTATGAGCCAGTATAATTGAAGATGCTTTGTGGTGAAGTGCACGTTCAATAATGTGGCGGGGATATATCGAGCACTGATTTGCGGTTCCCTGGCCGGCAAGCTCTGTGGCCAGTACATGGTGGCCATTGTCTAGAAACAGCGTGGCAACATATTCATACGGTCGAAAGCCGTAGTGGAACCGAAGATACTCTTCGACGTCCTTGCGGTGAGAAATGATTTCACCACGATCGAATTTCTCCTTGAGAGCGATTGCCATTGTTTCACGTATCAGCGAAAAAAGATGAGCAGTGCGCTCTCCGATACCTTCAATTTCCTGGAGTTCCCGGGGGGAGGTATTCAAAACGGCACTTATATTCTTAAATCGTGCCAGCAGTGCCTTTGCAACAGGTTTGGTGTCTCTCCGTGGTATGGCATAGGTCAGAAGAAGCTCGAGAATCTCGTAATCATGGAGACCTTCTGCTCCGCTTTTGGTAAACCGTTCGAGAAGTCTGGAACGGTGCCCGGAAGTCAGGTCGGCAGTCCCTGAGCTACCATTGGAGCGAGAGTGCGGCATAGGTTATTCCGGCTCCCACGGAGCACAAAACGATTTTGTCCTGTTTTGAAAGGTACTTCTCGATCTCCAGCAGGGCCAGGGGGATACTTGCGCTGGAAGTGTTCCCGACGTGGTCGATATTCAGGTAGAATCGCTCGAATGGAACACCGCTTTTCTTCGCTGCAGCCTTGATGATACGACCGTTTGCCTGGTGCGGGACAACCCAGCGTACATCCTCGGGACTCCAACCGCTTTGTTCCACCACAGTCTTGACGGTGCTCGAAAAGCTCTCGGTGGCAAATCGAAAAAGCGCCTTGCCGTCGAGCCGAATCCAGGGATCTCCTGTCGAGCCGTCAGTGGGTATTTCAAAACCAGCCAGATCTCTTCGTGCCATATGAATTCCACGAGGATCGGCAGCCAGAATTTCCTCTTTGATGACATGGCCGTCTTCCGAGGCCGAAACAACGGCGGCACCCGCTCCATCGCCGAACAGAAAGTAGGTATTTCGATCAGTTTTATCGAGCAGCCGGGACTGGAGTTCCACCGAAACCACCAGCACGTTTTCTCCGATGCCGCTGTGGATTAGCCCCTTTGCCACGGAAAGTGAATAGAGCCAACCAGAGCATGCCGCACTCAGATCGAACGCGGGAATTCCCGGAATTCCAAGGCGCTGCTGAAGAAGGCATGCGGTCGAGGGCATAGCGACTTCCGGAGTAGTCGTGGCGAGAATGATTGCATCGATGTTTTCAGGCTTGAGCCGAGACTTCCGGATTGCCTCCTGTGCGGCAGCGAACGCCATTTCAGATGGCTTTGTTTCCGGAGATGCCCATCGGCGCTCCTTGATGCCGGTAACACCGAATATGTAGTCTTCGGAAATGTCAGGGAAATGCTCGAGAAGATCGGAATTGGTGATAACCTGCTTGGGCAGGTATCCGCCGATTCCCAGTATGGAGACAGGCCGTGTTGCCGCTTCTCTTCGCTGCATGGCTCGCGAAACAACCGGCTCTTCCTGAGGTTTTTTTTCCGCGGGTGCGCCGGCGACCTGCGAAGCACTTTTCGCTACTTTGGCATCACTTGTTTCAATCTCGATGACGGGTGTGTCAAACCCGACAGTGCTTCCTTCGGTGTAGAGAATTCCGACGACCTTTCCGTCACAGGGAGCCTCAAACTCAAAGGTCGACTTTGCGCTTTCTGCTTCTGCAAGACTCTGGCCTTTAGAAAAAGTATCACCGAGGGAAACATGCCATTTCACAATTGTAGCTTCGGTTTCCGCTGCAGCCTGTGCAGGCAGGTTCAAACCAATTTTGTACATGTCGCTCAAGCTTACTCTCCCATCAGTTGATCAATCGCAGTTACAATATCTTCCTTGGACGGCAAATAGATTTTTTCCAATTCCGGAGCGAAAGGGACCGGAATATCGGGTGCGGCAACCAGGACCGGTGCTTTCTTCAGTTCTCCGAAACAGAGCTGGGTAAGCGAAGAAATATACGTATGTCCAAGTCCTGCCGTCGTGCCGCTTTCCTGTACCACAAGAAGTCGACCGGTTCTCCGTACAGAGTCCACTATGGATTGCATAGGGGTGGGATTGAGAATAAACGGGTTAATGATCTCCAGTGAATGGCTGGAATCCGATGCCGCGGCAAGAACCTGCCGGAGCATCCCACCCCACGTAATTACCGTGATATCGTCCCCCTCGGAATGGAAGCGAGGGCGGAATATGTCCGTCAAATTGCCGTCGAAATCGATATCGCCGGCCTGGCTCCAGTAGAGGAGTTTATGCTCGAAAACAAGGCAAGGATTCTGATCGTAGAATCCCCCTACAAGCGCTTCGAATGTCTCCTGAGGGGTGGAGGGATACAGAATCTTCAATCCCGGAAATCGCGACCACATGCCCTCGAATTCTCCCGAATGAAAGGCCCCCAGAGTAATTCCCCCGCCACTGGGGAGGCGGTACAAAACAGGAGCAGGGTAACCCGAACGGTAGTACCAGGTCCCCGAGTTGATAGCCAGCTGTGTCACGGCTTCAGTGGCGAAATCGGCGAACTGGAATTCTATGATAGGACGAGAACCGATCTGAGATGCCCCAAGAGCAAAACCGGTCGTTGCCGATTCGCAGATGGGTGTATCGATCACCCGGTCGCAACCGAAACTCTCGTAGAGTCCCTTGCAGGATTTGAATGCAGAACCGTAGACGCCGATATCCTGCCCCAGAATCACAGCAGAATCACTTTTTTCCAATATATAGGTGAGTGCCTGGTTCACAGCCTGAAGGTTTTTCACATTTTTCGCTTCGAATGGTTCCACGTGCGTCGTTTCGGCCGGGGCATGGTTCTTCCATTGTGAAGCATCGGCGATTGGGCGTGGGCAGGCAAGTGCCCGGTCCACCTGCTCTTCGATCTCATCCTGCACCCGTGATTCCATAGCCGAAAGCTGCTCTTCGGTAATGCCGAGTTGATCAGTGAGGACCGATCGGGTTTTGGCCAGAGGCTCTCGCTGGGCCCATTCTTCGCGTTCTTCCGCCCGAACGTATTCTGCTTTGTCATAGACGGCATGGCCCATCAGTCGAAGCGTCATGCTTTCGAGGAGGTAGGGGCAGGAATGCTCCTGCATATGCTCAATTGCATCGAACACCGCATTGTAGACTTCCCATATGTCCGTGCCATCGATTGTTTTTCCTTCGATACCATAACCTTTGGCGCGATCCGAGATGCGGGCACAGTTGTATTGAAGTTTGGTGGGCGTTGAATAAGCGTAATAATTGTTTTCGACGAAAAAGAGGACCGGAACGTTTCTGACAGATGCCAGGTTAAGTGACTCATGGAAGTCACCAGTGCTTGTTCCTCCGTCTCCGATAACTCCCATGCCAACGGCATCTTCTCCTTTACGACGTGCTGCCCATACTCCGCCAATCACAGTCGCAAGCATATTACCCAGATGGCTGATCATGGGGAAACGGCGTCCGGCGGGATCGCCGTGATGAACGTTTCCCTCACGGGCATGAGTTGGACTATCTGCATTGGCCATATACTGGCAAAGCAGATCGTAGGGAGTAGATCCCATTATAATATGAGAGGTGGAATCGCGCTGCATAAGCGCAACGACATCGCGGCCGGGCCGTAACGGGAGAGATCTTCCAATCGAAGTCGCCTCATTGCCAATGCCGAGGGTTACCGTCCCCTTAACGCTTCCTTTGCGAAAAAGATCGATAAACTGTTCCTCGAGTGTCCGCGAGAAGTACATCAAGCGATAGGCATGCAGGTACAAATCTTCACGAGACATCCTCTGAGGAAACCTGGAGAACGATCGAATCAGATCGATACTATCAGTTGAAGGTGAGATCGCGGAAATGATATCCCTCCTGGACATGTGCTGAAGAAATCTCGGCACGTTGAAGGTCAACAAACACTGGGTAGCTGGGCAAAGTTTGGATCCGATAAAATATGTCATTGTACGGCGGAAGGTTAGGGGTGAAGGTTGATTCCGGAACTTGGGTGGAACGCTTTCCAGTATCGTGATCACTGATCCTCGTGATGTATTTTCACAATGTTCCGGTTCCCCAATTCAAGAACGTGCCATTTCATGTCCAAGTTCATCCAAATGACCCTTTTTGCCGGTCTGGTTGTGTTGATGCAATCCAGGGTATCGTGTGTGATTACCCCTGATAACAACCAGCAGGAACTGACGATGGCCCGGGGAGATGCTCTCGGAGATACGGTGTCTGTGTTCCCTGAGCTTCAGATTGGGTTTTCTCTGCCACTCAAGGATTCTGCAGTAGGCATCACAAGTATGCCCCCGATTGCCGCCGACCATGCGGTGTGGCTGAACCAGAACCGGGATACGCTCTTTCTCAGGGTACTTGGCGTTTTAGAGGGGAATACCCGGTATGTGGTGCGTTTGGACTCGAAGGTGGAAGCTGAGAACGGGAGCGAGCTGAAACCAGAGCAGGATTCAATCGTATTCGTTACCCACCCGGCTGAATCCCGACAGAACAGCTCTCTTTTGACTGCCGATACGCTGGTCGACCGTATGTTTGGGGTTATAGAAAAAGCTGATGCCTCCGATTATTTTGTTCCGCGTGATTTCAATTCAGAGGCCTTCTATATACGTTCGTATAGTCAGAAAATCCGGATGGTAATGAAGACTGCCGATGGTTCAGAGGTAGTCTCCGCTACATCTGGAGAAAATTCCGATACTCTGGCTGTGTCTCAACAAACGATTCGGCCGTATTTCCTTCAGGTCGAATCGGGTACGCTGGAAGCAATGCAGCGTTACGAAATCGGAGTCGTTCACGACCCGTAGTCTGTCTTACCGGTGGCGGCACGAATTACAAATCAGAGCATGGAGAATTGCCGGGCCACCCTGAATGTTGTTGTATCCGAGTCGATTTTAGTTACCTTGCGCAGGAGATTTTCAGTTGAGCACCGAACCCCTTGTCTCTATTGTTGGACGTCCAAATGTGGGGAAATCAAGCCTCTTTAACCGGATCGTCGGGCGTCGCGCGGCAGTTGTCGACGACATGCCCGGGGTCACTCGAGACAGACACTATGCAACAGCGGTCTGGAACGGCCTGCAATTTCGTATCGTGGATACCGGAGGACTCGTACCCACTTCCGATACACCTATCGAACGCGAAATACACAAGCAAGTTGACATGGCTCTTGCCGAATCTGATTTCATTATATTTCTTGTCGAAGCCGGGACCGGGCCAACAGATCTCGATGAAATGATCGCAAAGCATCTTCGGAGGGTACCCCGGGAAAAACTTATCCTGGCGGTAAATAAATCGGAGTCGTATGCCCGTCAGCTTACCGCATACGAATATGCCGGGCTCGGTATGGGTGATCCGATGGCGATCTCGGCTATTCACGGTCAGGGTGTCGCGGATATGCTCGATACGGTCGTTGCAACCATTGCCGACAGTCATGAAGATCCTGGTGAAACGCCAGCCGACGAAGCTATTCGGGTGGCGGTGGTGGGCCGGCCAAATGCCGGGAAGTCATCTCTTGTCAATAAGCTCCTTGGCCAGGAGCGCATGATCGTTGATGATATCGCGGGAACGACCAGGGATGCTGTCGATTCGAGTTTTGTTCACCACGGCATCCCCTTTGTAATTATCGATACTGCAGGTCTGAGAAAAAAAGCCAGAGTCAAAGAAAACGTCGAGTACTACTCCAATCTTCGAGCATTGGAAAGCATTAAGCGAAGCACGGTCTGTGTCGTTTTGTTCGATGTAACCCAGGGAATCGGAGAACAGGACCTTAAGATCGTCTCGCGCGTTCAGGAATTGCATAAGGGTTTGGTTTTGTGTTTCAACAAGTGGGACCTGGCCGAAAAAGACTCCAAGACATTTGATCAAATGGTCGCAGAAATACGGAATCGGTATCTGGAACTTCGTCATGCCCCTATGATGGCGATTTCGGCAAAGACGGGACAACGAGTGGTAAGGATTTTGGACAAAGCGACTGATGTCCGAAACGCGATGCGGGCGCGGGTCTCGCGCAGTGGTTTGGAGAAAAACCTGTTTGAATGGTCCAGGAAAAATCCCCACCCCAATATGGGAACTCGCTCGATCAGAATTCTTGGAGCCAAGCAAATGGAGGCCGAGTACCCTCTGTTTCATATTTTTGCGACAAATTCGAGCAAAGTTCAGACCTCTTATGCTCGATTTTTGACCAACAAATTGTATGACACCTACGGATTCGAGGGGTGTCCTTTGAAACTGGAGTTCAAACCGGCGGGTCGACCGAAAGCCTGAGCAAGGAGCAGAAACGTGAATACAGGAATTCTTGGTGGCGGAAGCTGGGGTATTTCTCTGGCGGTTCTTCTTGAAGGAAACGGGCATAAAATCACTCTCTGGGAGTTCAATTCCAGCGATGCCGCCATGCTGCGCGAAAAACGGGAGCATGCCACGAAACTGCCGGGCATACGTATCCCCGAAACCATCGAGATCACCAACGATATCGCAGCAGCCGTAGAAAACACCGATGTGGTGCTGGTGGTAGTACCAGCACAGACTGTCCGGGCAACAGCCAAGAAACTGGTTTCGAGCGTTTCCGAAGATCGTTTGCGTAAGGTATCGGCCTGGATTGTGGCCTCGAAGGGGATCGAGCACGGTACCGGCTGTCTCATTGCCGATATCCTCGAGCAGGAGATCCCCGGCGCTTCGGAAAGCAAAGTAGTTGTTCTTTCCGGACCCTCACATGCTGAAGAAGTTTCGCGGGGTATACCTACTGCAGTCGTTGCTGCATCCGAGGATCAGGAACTGGCAACATTGGTACAGAAAGAATTCTCGACCCAGACCTTTCGTGTCTATACAAACAACGATGTGACCGGAGTAGAACTGGCAGCCAGTGTGAAAAACGTTATCGCTGTGGCAGCAGGAATCTGCGATGGCCTGGGGTTTGGTGACAATACCAAAGGCGCAATTCTTACACGGGGCATAGTCGAGATGATCCGTCTGGGCAAAAAACTTGGCGCCGATGAGCAGACCTTCTTTGGGTTGGCCGGATTCGGGGACCTGATCACTACCTGCATGAGTCGCCACAGTAGAAACCGGCGTATCGGGGAATTGATAGGAAGTGGTCTTTCACTCGAAGATGCGCTTGGAAAGATGACCATGGTTGCCGAAGGTGTGGAGACGACCCGGGCGCTCTACGAAATGGCTCGTCAGCATAATGTCGAAATGCCGATTACCACCGAAGTCTATCGGGCACTTTTTGAGGGCAAGTCCCCAAAAGAAGCAGCTCGGGATCTCATGACACGTGAACACAAACATGAGTTTAAAGGTTCCCGTGCTTGATGTGGTATGTGAGGCGTTCTACATATTTTTTTTGTTGAAAAGCACTTACCCATAATGTAGACTTCTTAGACGGAATAGCCCCTGCCGTGGAAAACGGCGGCGGGCACTCTCAGCCCAACCTATCTTACCCCGAGTGAATACGGCATGTCCGAGGTAAAAAAAACCTATTATTCTATAAGCGAAGTGTGTCGTCGCACGGATCTTGAACCCCATGTCCTGCGCTATTGGGAAAGCGAATTCCCTCAGCTTCGTCCCAAGAAGAACCGTGCTGGAAACCGTGCCTATCGTGAAAAAGATATCGAAATCATTACCTACATTCGACACCTGCTCTACAGCGAGCAGTACACTATCCCCGGTGCGAAGAAAAAACTGGCGGGTATGAAAACGCAGGATCCGTCGGAATCCAGCAATGGTCATAAGAACGGGATAAACGGAACAGATAACGGCGATGCCATTGCTGGTGTGGTGAATGAACTCAAGAGTGTTCTGGATTTTTTGAAATCCTGAGCTCCTACCTTTTTTTCCTCTGAAACAGCATCGGCCGGAGAGAGTCCCAGACACTTGCTACCGACGTGTAGGAGTCGATAGAATAGTACTGGTACCATCCGCAATTCCGTGTGCACTCTTTCATCTTTTTTCGGTAAAGTGCAGCTTCTTCTGTAGGTAACCATGAGTTCAGGTCTACCGTGCGAAGGTCGGGGCCTTTGTGGCCAAGGATATGGCATGGATAGTAGAGCTTGCCGTCGGGAGCTATGATGACGGAGGCAGAAGAGCACTTCCCGTCTTGGAAAGCTTGAAAGTACCCTCGGGGGGTATGAATCGTTGCAGGGTATGTACTCCGAAGGCGGTTCACTTCACGTTCGAATGCCTTCATGTCCGGAAAGTGATCTTCCGCATTGTCCATTGCCGAAGCCGCGATAATAACGCAGTTGGCACCAGCGCGGTGACAGGCTGCCACTTTGCTCTCGAGCGCATCGACAGTATCCCGGGTCACGACCGTCTGCACGGAAATTTGTGTAGGAAGAGCGGTGAGCTCGGGAAGGACCTCGAGCATTTCGAGGTTTCCGTGCCCTTCATCGATGGAAATATGGAGAAAATCGATCAATGGCGCGTAGGCTTCAAGAGGGTAATCCCGAATGTTTCTGACGCTCGTTGTGAATAGAAGATAAAAGTCTCTGTTCCGCGCATATTCGAGAAGCTCCCCGATGTCTTCGCGCAATAGCGGCTCTCCTCCTTCGAAACTCACCATGAGAACCGGAGATCGAGAAAGATTGTCCAGAATCGCTTTTATGTCATCGGTCGAGAGGTCCGGGGTTGGTGTTTTTTTCACATTGCAGAACGGGCACCCAAAATGACATCGCGAGGTTACCTTGAAAGAAGCATAGAAGGGGTAAACTCTCTGGCGCGCGAAGAAGTTGCCGATGAGTCCCCGTGTCGTACGAAGGTAGGCCGATGGAGAGAGGAGTCTCACTTGAGCACCTCCACTTGTACCCGGGCTGTGCCGCTGGTAAGCATCCCAATCCGCCGTGCGGCCTCGCGCGACAAGTCGATTATTCTGTTGTTTTTGAAAGGTCCGCGATCATTGATTCTTACGATTACGGATTTGCTGTTAGTCAGGTTGGTGACTTTAACACGGGTTCCGAACGCAAGGCTGCGGTGGGCGGCGGTAAGAGCGTGCATGTTGAAACGTTCACCATTGGCGGTTGTCTTACCATGAAATCCTGGTCCGTAGTACGACGCAATTCCGGTAACGCTGCTGATCATCTGAGAGGCAGGCCGTGGTTTTTGAACAGGGCTTTCAGGTTTAGTGCCGGTACTTGTGCGGGCAGACGATGAACGCGTGTATCGGGGGGAATGGGAGCAGGAGACCACCACGATCAGAGTCGCCAGGATGCATTCTGCGACGACTTGCAGAACTCGGGACATCCGATGGCGCTTGCGGGCAGTTTCCATTGTATTATCTCAGACGATCCGAAATTGCAATAAACCCGAGGATTACGGTTGCTACACTTCCGACAACACCGATTATGTCCCGTGTTGCATTGAAAGGATCACGATAGCGTCTCTCGGGAACCAGTATCAGATCTCCCGGATCGATACTCTCCACTTTACCTGGCTTCAGCCATACATCGGTTCCCACTTTTTTGACTAATATTCCGGACCGGCGCGCCCGATGATTAAGCCCTCCTGCCAGGGAGACATATTTCGACACCTTCTGATCGGGAGCATGCGCAACGAGCCCTGGTGCAACAACTGCCCCCATGACTCGAACGGTCAAACTCGTTCGGGCCACCACAATCCGGTCACCTTCGCGAAGCACAAGGTTATTCGGGTTTTCGGAGTCATTGAGAGCTTCACGGAAGTCCACCGTAATTTTGCCGGGAGATTCCAGAAACTCGGCTTTGAGATAACTCAGTTCCGATTGGGGAATCTCGGAAGCGCCGGCGTTAGTGGCATTGATAATATTGACGAGTCGATCCGGGCTTGGCTTCTGCCCGGCCACTCGCATGTCCCAGTTTCTGACAACAAAACTCCCGTCCAGATAGGCGTCATCGGTAAGTCCACCTGCCATCTCGATCACCTCATTGAGCCGCGTTTTGTCTTTTCGGATAGGATAGACCCCCGCATAGCGCACTTCGCCCTCGATAGTTACATTCCGGTGTACCCTATACTCCTCAAGAGCTTTCACCAGCACCCGGTCATCGGGTCGAAGCTCAAAAGAAAGATCTTCGGGAAGAGAAAGATCAATACGCTCCAGCTGATCTACGTCGTTGGTAAATCGAGTCAAGACGATCCTCGATGAATCGGCATCACGCATGAGCCCGCCGGATGCTTCGATCAGCGCATGAAGGTCATCGTCTTGTACGTAGTCGTATTCTCCAGCGTTCTGGACCCTTCCTGCAATCGACAAGACCCGTGTGGTCGGAGGAATAAAAACACGTTCGCCTTCGCGGATGTAAGGATTATGCTCTATGCTGTTAGAATTATAGAACCTGGCCAAATCCGCCAGCCGTACCTGCCCATCGGCACTGGTTAAGTGGATATTGCGGCGCTTGATCGCTTCTTCTTCGATATTGACCGTCTCGAGGACATCGGAAACCCGCGTGGCACCATCGATAACACAGGCGCCGGGATTGGGTATCTCTCCTGTCACAAACGTGCGAAATACACGGAGTTCCGAGAGTGTGGTCGAGATTTGAACACGACGATGGACTTTTAAAAGTGTGTCGGAAATGGCTTTCCGAGCGTCGGCCAGAGATGAGCCTGCTACCTGAAGTTCCCCGACCAGGGGAATAACGACTTTGCCTTCGCTGGTAACCGGAAGATGGTACTCTTTTTCCGTAATACCCCAGAGGTATACCGAGAGCTCATCGCCGGGGCCAAGGATGTATTCTTCGGGGTCAATCTTTTTGTCGAGAAGCACCGATCTATTGGCAATCATATCGGTGGAAAAACCCGAAGCGCTGCTGTTTCTTGAAAGATGGCGTGGTATGTTGAGCGATGGAGCCGCACTGGCTGAGCCGGACATGTTCTGCTGCCGATATTCTTTCAGCTTCTGCATCAAGTCTTCCTGCGCAGTCGCAGACAGAAATGTGCCGAGCATCAGGCACAGACAAAGAACGTATCTGTTTTTCATTACAATTCCCTGTGGGAGAAAAATATCGAGGGAGGAGTTAATACGCATTTAAAATACGACACCCTCTGAGCTGCTTTCAACTGAACTCGCTTTTTGAGGGGACAAGGTCAACCGGGAAGGAGTTTGCTGATCTCCGATACGTCACCGAGATCGTGGGAGCCGCAGAAATTTTGTAAGCCATGGGCAATGGACTGCGGAATCGATGGATCGACGAAAACCCCGGTTCCAACCTGAATCGCGCATGCACCAGCCATCATGAATTGAAGTGCATCGTCGGTGTTCATAATCCCGCCAATGCCTATCACCGGAATGCTTACTGCCCTGGCTACCCGATAGGTCATTGCGACCGCGACCGGACGTACCGCAGGTCCCGAGAGACCACCGGTGCCCGCAGGCAGAACCGGGCGCCGTTTGTTCGTATCGATCACCATCCCAACCAGCGTGTTGATACACGATATGGCATCGGCTCCGCCCTGCTCCGCGGCTCGTGCCACCACCGTAATATCGGTGACATTGGGAGTCAGTTTGATGATCAGCGGGCGGGTGCTGATCGACTTGAGCTTTGAGGTGAGTGTTTCGACCTGCGGACAGTCGGTACCGAATGCGATGCCGCCATGTTTGACATTCGGACACGAAATGTTGATCTCGTAGGCCACAATGCCTTCGCATTTTTCCAGCCGTTCCAGCACAGCGATGTACTCTTCTTCGGTGGATCCGGCAATATTCGGTATAATCGCACAGGGGAGCTCGCGAAGGTAGGGCATTTTCTCCGAAACGAACTGGTCAACACCGACATTGGCCAGTCCGATCGAGTTTAGAATACCCGATGGCGTTTCGATAATGCGTGGCATTTCGTTGCCCGGACGCGGTTTCAGCGTAACGGCTTTGGTAAAAATCGCCCCGAGTGCGGAGAAGTCGACCAGCGACTCGTATTCACTCCCATACCCGAACGTCCCCGAAGCCACTCCTACCGGTGTAGGAAGTGTGCAGGAACCGATTTTGACCGACATATCGATAGATTGGTGTTTATTGCCCACGTAATCTCCGGTTTGAGAAACAAGCGAGGACGTTGGTAGGGGCTCTGCCCCTAAAACCCCGCAATGAAAATGCTTGTTGTATTCCCCCCTTGCTTAGATCCTCACTACTTCCCAGCCTCCCCCCCAGGGGAGGCGAAAGAAGGGGGACAGGATAGGCACCGTTATAGATTCGCATGGCCGAGAGCCAGGGAGGCCTGGATGGCCGTTTTCAACTCAGATCAATTCCTTGCACACAGGCGATACGTCACTATGCCCATTCAATTACCCTACTCTCAAACACAGGGCCCTCCTGGCAGACCCGTACGTAGCCATCGTTAGTTTTCTCGACACATCCCATACACGCGCCAACGCCGCACGCCATGGTCTGCTCCATGGAAACCTGACAGGAAATACCCCGATTCTGAGCGAAAAGGTGACACCCTTTGAGCATGGGATGGGGTCCGCAGGTATACAGGGCCGCGCGGTCTGTATACGCTCTTTCGAGCGATTCCAAATACTGCACCGTATTGCCGTGAAACCCATCACTGCCGTCATCGGTACACACCACCGGCCCATGTTCCCGAAATTGCCGCAGATCGGGGATCTGGGCTTTCGTGCGACATCCGAAAACAAATGTATAGTCCAAACCGGATTCTTTCAGATGATCGGCAAGGAAAAGCACCGGGCCAAGCCCGACGCCGCCGGCCACAAGTATATGTTTGCTGGCTTTTTTTTGCACTTCAAAGCCGATACCCAGAGGTCCGATAATATCGAGCGTGTCACCCGGCTGCTTACTGGCCATAATCTCGGTCGCCGGCCCCAGTTTCTGGTAGATCATCGAAGCAGTCCCCGTTTTCGGGTCGAAACTCGAATACGCAAAGGGCCGCCGAAGCAGCGGAACGGTGGAGTCGGAGGCTCGGATGGTGAAAAACTGGCCGGGAGCGGGAGGCGGGCTTGCAGACAACTGCATTTCGTAGAAGTCTGGAGAAACCTGCGTGTTTGCGATGATTTGAGACTTGGTTTGTGTGTTCATTGGTTCAAAAATACTCTTTGTATGGGTAAGTTGCCCGGAATTCCCGAGGCATTGATCGTGCAAATTGAAATTTGAAATTGCAATTTGCACGGACTTGGTGGTACAATGCATTTTTGACCAAAGACTCTCCTGCTTTTTCCGGGTGTTTTTCGGCTTATGTATATCGAACGAGATATTACCGGCACAATTTGCAGTCTTGCGAAACAGTTCCCGGCCGTCACTATAACAGGGCCCCGGCAATCCGGAAAAACGACCCTCTCCAGGCACTGCTTCAAAGATTTTAAGTACTTTTCACTTGAGAGCCCCGATATCAGGGCGCGAGCGCAACGCGATCCCCGGTCTTTCCTTTTGGATCTTGACAAAGGTATGATCATCGATGAGGTCCAGCGAGTTCCCTCGTTACTTGAGTATTTGCAGGAATACCTGGACGAACAGAATCGACCCGGCATGGTTGTTCTTACCGGGAGCGCTCAGTTTGAACTTCTTTCGTATCTCTCCCAATCTCTTGCGGGTAGAACCGGCATTGCTCGACTTCTTCCGCTGAGCCTTAATGAATCCTTGTCGGTGGTTTCAGATTCTTCCCTTGAAGAATTTCTCTACCGGGGATTCTATCCTCGGATCTACGATCAAAAGGTGGACCCTTCCCAGGCGATGTCGGCCTATTGCACCACCTATTTGGAACGTGACG
>JBEPYC010000042.1:0-16954 GCA_041641555.1 Chitinivibrionales bacterium
GGTCAATCCGTTCTTGGCACTCCGGACATCGGGATTGCTCCTCAGAGTCTGCATCACCACCGCCGTCTCATCGAGAAATATCGGCTCGGCGGAGCCACCCACAGCGGCAAACAGAAGTGCATTCACCAGAATCGATTGAACTGCGGACACCACGTTCCTTCTGAAAATGGTCATGAGAGCGCGTTTTCGGGTAACAAGTTGTGGATGCTGAGAAGAAAGCGGATCACCTGCGGCGTCTTTTTCCATGAAACTATTCCTGTAAAATAAAGTATTGGATCGCTATTTATATAGACCACATGCCCCAAGGACGTTTTTTCACACAACCATCAGCATAGCCGCAACGGTCCTGTGGCGCCTGGCCGTAATGCGCTGTAATATTTTGATAGTGTGCCCCCAAATCCATCAGGAATTCCTCCGGATGTAACTGTCGCACTTTTTTTGGACGATACCGGAAGCGAAAATCTTGCAGGAAATTTTCAAATCAACCGAGCGCATGGGATACTATGGACTATTTACGTAACCTCAGGAAGGCAAAACGGAAACGCATTCTGACTCTTTCAGCCGCCGGCTTCGGAAGCGGCGTGCAGGGCGTGTATCTTCACGCGCGCTCTTCGAGCTGGGAGATTCTGGCTCATGTTTTCGTTCCCTATCCATCGAGAGTCTCAGAACTCATTGCCCGGTTCGGTCACTCCGATTCACCTTCGTTTTCGACCGCTGAACTCGCACTGCTCGACCGGAAACTCACCGAGACCTTTTCAGATTGTGCGCGGACACTGATTGCCAGTGCGCCACGCAAGCGAGTGATTCCCATGCTTATCGCGCTCAACCGCCTTCCACTCTGGAAAGGATCACAGCAGAAGTCTTCCTGGTGGCATTTCAGTTGTGGAAATGCTTCGGAGGTGGCGGCTAAAATCGATCTGCCCGTACTCACCGATATGCTCGCCTATTACCCCGACCGAACCGACCCAGGCGACCTTCCCCTGCGGCCCGGTGTTCTCAAGTTCGCTTCACGTGTTGAAGGCGAACTCGTTGTTGCCAATGTCGGCCAGCTCTCCCGGCTTTTTGTCAGCCATAAGGATGCAATGACCATGGCAGTCGATACGCCGGCCGGTCCCGGAACCTACCTCACCAACCGCATCGCCCAGGAATGTGAATGCCCCGACGGATTCGACCGTGACGGGTCCTTTGCCCGCGAAGGTACGCTGGATAACGAGTGCCTGGAAAAACTCTGGGAAACCCTGGGATCCGAATCGACATCGGGAGAATCGTTTCCGACACGAATGGAACATATCCTGGCGAGTCCATGCCTGAGCAAACTCTCCGGGGCGGACAAAATGGCGACCCTGACTGCATTGTCGGCCAAAAGCATTTTCGAAACCTACCGGAAGCACTATCGGCTCGATCACAGCCCCCAGGCAATATGGCTTTCCGGGGGAGGAGCGAACAATCTTACCTTACGGGAATTCTTAAGTGCCTATTTCTCTCCGATTCCGGTCAAAACAGTCGATGAACTGGGAATACCACCCGATGCATTTTTTCCGCTGGCTCTGTCGCTTTCGGTTCAGTCGTGGATCGATGAAGAGCAGAATTACTGGGAGAAGGCAGGAACGCCCCGTCCAAAGCGTCTCGGGACGGTAGTTGGATTCTAAAGCACTGGCATTGTTTTTTTGATGCCTGAGGGGGAACCCACAGAAATGCCGGCAAGCCCGTTTTCTCGCGTCGAGGTGGGGCAGGCCTGAAACGGTGGCCCCTCCTGATCAGTGATTGCGGCCCATGCGCAGTACGCCACGTTCCGAATCGCGGATGAACCCACTCAGCATCCGGATATCGGGATCATCGCCGAACCGCTCATCCAGAGCTTCCAGCCCATCGCTCATCGAGCCGAATTCCCGGAAGATAGTCCGAAATGCCTGCTTGATCCGGTTGCGGCGTTCCACAGAGAATCCTTTTCGTTCGAGACCGACCTTGTTTACCCCGACTACCCGGCTCGGTTCACAGGATGTCAGTGCAAACGGAACGACATCTGTATTGATGTAGGAGCCAACTCCTACAAATGCATAGCTTCCCACACGGCAGAACTGATGAATAGAAACGACGCCGCCAAGATTGACGTTGTCTCCCACCCATACATGACCACCCATGGCGAGGTTGTTGGCCACAACGACATTGTCTCCGATACGACAGTCATGAGCGACATGACAGTAGGTCATGAGTAGACAATGTGAGCCAATAGAAGTATCCCCGTGGGCACTGGTTCCGCGGTTCAGTGTGCAGAATTCCCGAATGGTGGTATTATCACCGATTGTCAGTGTGGTCTTTTCACCCTTGAACTTGAGATCCTGGGGAGCGCCCGCGATGCTGGCGCCCTGCCAGATATGGCAGTTTTTTCCGATTCTCGCCCCCTGGCGTACAACCACGTGCGGCCCTATGACCGTACCTTCGCCTATGACCGTGTCGGATTCGATCACCGAATACGGACCGATCTGAACATGTTCGCCGATTTCAGCCCTCGGATCAACCAGGGACGTCTGATGTATGTCTACTGCCACTATTTTCTGCCATCCTTTTTGACGAGCATCGCAAACCCTTCCATTTCACACGAAACACGCCCATCGACTTTGCATTTCCCTGCGAACTTGATCGTACCGCGACGGTTCTGGAGCATTTCTACTTCAATGTGCATGACATCGCCCGGCCGCACGACATCGCGGAACCGTGCCAGGTCAACACCCAGAAAGTACACTTCTTTCTGATCATCGGCTTCTTTCCCGTACAGACCCATGATTCCTGCAGCCTGAGCTATCGCCTCGATCTGCAACACACCGGGCATCACGGGATTTCCCGGAAAATGTCCCTGGAAGAAATTATCGTTGAAGGAGACATTCTTTGCGGCCAGAATCCTCCGATCGGGTTCAACCTCCAGGACCTTGTCGACCAGAAGAAACGGGTACCGGTGCGGCAGAAGCCCCAGAATGTCCTGAAAATTGATCATCGGTTTCTTGTGCTTGTTCTGGGCGTCACGCTCTTTGACGTATTCCCGTATCTTTTTTGCCATCGTGTGATTGGCGGCATGGCCGGTACAGGCGGCCTGAATATGCCCCAGAAGCGGCTTTCCCAGGAGGTAGAGATCACCCACGAGATCCAGTGCTTTGTGGCGGCACAGCTCATTGTAGTATCGTAATTCGACATCGTTGACAAATCCGTTTTTACCACGAGTGATCGGACCTTTGTAGTCGAACAGTTTCCTGATGTATCCGATATGATCATCGGTGAGCTCGACATCCTCGACCACCACCGCACTGTCAAACGATCCGCCCTTGATGAGACCTTTCTCCCGAAGCGTCTCGATTTCAGACAGGAAGCAGAAGGTGCGTGCCGGTGCAAACTCCTTCGCGAAATCCTTCAAGGAGAACAAGGTAGTGTGCTGAGCCGAAAGCACCGGATGTTTGTGCTTGTAATCGATCATCAAAGTGAGATGAAAGTAATTGGAGGGAAACACTGCATAGGCCGTATCGCTATTCTGATATAACAAAACCGGTTCATCGATTTTAATGAATTCCCGCTGCGCCGGCTGTTCTTTTCTCCCGGCCTCCAGGATCAGATTCACGAACGGTTCGGCACTCCCATCCATAAGCGGCAATTCAGGAGCACCGACCTCCACCCGGCAGTTATCGATTTCCAGGCCGGCAAACGCAGCCATCAGGTGCTCGATAGTCGCTATCTTGATGCCGTCCTTGCCGATTGTGGTTCCTCGCTCCAGATCGACAACGTTATCGATGTCGGCTTCGATTACCGGTGCGTTCTCGATATCGGTTCGGACGAATTTGATTCCGTGATTCTCTCCGGCAGGATGGAGGGTAACGACTGCTTCTTCCCCGGTGTGAAGTCCGGTACCACTCAGAGAAACCGGTTTACCGATCGTGTGCTGCAAAGGCATTTTTGACAACTTCCTTCTATCTTGAAAATGAGCTACTATTCTGATTTGCGCAGAGCCGGAAAAGAAGCGATACGACTCGCCCCCTTCTTGGGTTGCAGTCTTCCTGCATGCGATACTGTACCGCCTGAGAACTCACTCGCAAAATGGCGGCACGTTCCGGGATACAGCTTCTCAGCTCTTCAGTCCTGTTTGTCCTCTTCACGGGCATTGCGTATTCTATCCACTTGCTTACGTAACCGCCGCACCTCTTTGATAAGCCCGGGCAGCTCCCCTTCGGCAGCTTCGATACGCCTCATTTTCATGAAGTCCCGTGCTGGGTACCCGGTCACTTTCCCCCCCGACTCGACATCTTTACTGACACCCGCCTTTGCCCCCACAAACGAATCGCTGCCGATCTTGATATGCCCGACAAAGCCTGCCTGGCCACCGACAATTGCACGTGCACCGAATTCGGTGCTCCCCGAAACGCCGACCTGCGCAGCCATTGCGCAGTTCTCCCCTATTTTGACATTATGTGCGATATGGATGAGGTTATCAAGGCGGGTGCCGCGCATGATATGGGTAGGTCCGAGTGCGCCGCGATCGATTGTGGTATTTGCCCCGATCCATACGTCGTCTTCAAGGATGACATTACCCAGTGAAGGAATCCGAATCCACTCCCCGTCTTCCCTGGCATTACCAAACCCTTCACTGCCAACCACCGCACCGGCTTCAACGATCACCCGGTCGCCGCATATCGTTGTTCTGCAGAGCGTTGCCCGGGAATGGATCCGGCACTCCCGCCCAACGGTACTGTCTTTTTCTATGGTGCAGTGCGCATCGATGACAGTCTTTTCTCCGATAGTGCAGTTCTCACCCACAACCGAGTAGGGACCGATCGAGACAGAGGTGTCGATTTTCGCGGAAGGATGAATGAATGCGGTGGGGTGAATACCCTCGCCAAACAAAGGGGATTTGGACTCGAAAAGTTGAGCCGCTCGTGCGTATCCAGCATACGGATCGGCGACTTCGAGACAGATTTTTCCCGGCAACGAAATACCGGGTTTTACAATGACGGCCGGAGCCGCACACTCAGTGACATTCTGAGCGTATGAATCTTTGGAAAGAAAGGTAATACTCGCCCCGTCAGCATCGGACGGATCGGCGATACGGGTGATCTCGGTATCGGCGCCTTCCGAGGGCACAGGACACTGCAGTGCCGCGGCGATTGTTCGCAGTTTCACACTCTCTCCTTGCCGTTGCGTTCCTTACAAGCAGGCAGTTATTGCTTGCAGAAGCGCCCCTCCTGCAGCAGGACGAGCGAATATACAGGTGCAAGCAAGCCGCGTGTTGGTTACGCGGCTTGCGAGGAAAAATAGATTAGGAGTAGCTTGCGGCGCCGCACTTACGGCACCACCTCGAAACCGAAACCACAGCGCCGATATTACTTCGGGTGAGATTCGAGTTTCGGAGAATTCAAATATCCAGCGGGACGATACCGGCTTCAGCCCTGCTCATTTAGAATACGAAGCACACGTTCGGTGAGATCGTAGCCTTTTTTGGCAAAAACAACTCCGCCATTGGCTTCATCGAAAATGAAGTCGTACCGCTCTTCTTCGGCGATGTTGGCGATAATCTTGTTGATTCGCTCGATAATCGGCTTGGTAAGCTCGACATTCTTCTGAAGAACCTCGCCATCCTGGCCGAGCTTTGACTGAAGAAACTCCTGATAAGCCATGTACTTTTCCCGAAGTCTGTCTTCCAGTTCCTTTTTGCGCTCTGCACTCAGAAGAAGACTCTGCTTCTCGAGCTGCTGCTTGAGCTCTTCGATCTCTTTCTTGCGCTTGGAAGCTTCCTGCTCCCACCTGGCGACTTCCTTGTCGAACTTCGCCTGCGCCTCTTTCGTACCCTCGTATTCCTTGAAGATCTGTTGCGAATTGATGAAACCGATCTTCATTTCCGCATAGGATGCTGCAAGTACACCAATGAGGATCAGACTCGCCATGCGGATCGTGCGAACGGACATTATAAACCTCCCAAATGAGATAAAAAAGAAAAACTCTTACGTGTCTCTGAAGTTTTTGTACGGTTTTAGAAACCGCGATTCATGATGATATGCCATTTCGGACCGGAAGTCGCGCCACCACCGAAATGATTATCTTTGAGCGATGGATCATCCAGGCCCCATCCGACATCCAACCCCAACAACCCAAGCATCGGAATCATGAGGCGAACCCCAACACCCACGCCCTTATACATGTTTTTCAGGTCGATATCGCTGATATCCCGGTACGTATTCCCCATATCTCCGAAAAGCGCCATGTACAAGGTCTGATCGACAATCGGATACCGTAGCTCGGCACTCAGAGACATCATCGTGAGCCCTTTATCGTAGTTGCGCGTGCCGCCGAGATACGACTGCCCGCCGAATGCGTATGCTTCGTAGCCTCGAACCAGGGCATCCATGTAAAACTCTCCGCCACCGGAAAAGAGGTCATATTCCTGAATCTTTATGTTCGAGTTGCCCAGTGAGTTGATCATGCCGAATTTCGTTCGCGCTCCGAGCACGAATTTCCACGGGAGCGGAAAATAATTATCGAATCCCACGGTGGTCTTAAGGTACCGATAATCGCCTCCGAGCCCTGCGACTTCCGGAGAAATGTAGAAATTCGAACCCTGCGTGGGAAACATCGGCAGATCGAAGTCATTCCGACGCAGCGTCAGAGAGAACCTGCTGAGAAGCCCGGAGGGCAGTACGACAAGCCCCGACTCGGTCTGTTGGATCTCGTCCCTTTCATTTAACTCCCTACTGATTCTGTATCCGGCGCTCAGAGAAAAGAAGTCATCGGGCCACTTGAGATTACGCCCAACACTCCCTTCGAATCCGTAGCGATTGTACACGTCATCTGTTATGTCTACCCGTTCGTATTTCTGATATTCGTAAAAAAGCCTTCCACTCAGCGATGTCGGCGTGTCAAAGGCATAGGGTTCGGTAAAACCAAGCGAAAATCTGGTGGAGTTACCCCCTGCTTCGAGATTGAGGTCGAGTCGTTGTCCTGCGCCACGGAAATTGGGAATGGAAGTGGAAAATGTTCCCATGACCCCGTCTTTCTGGCTGTAAGCCGCGCCAAGAGACAACTGACCGATATTCTCCTTCTCGGTGACCTGAAAGACGAAATCGACAGTTCCGTCTTCATTCGGTTTCAGATCGGGAACGACATTGTCGAAATAGTTGAGCTGATGAATATCCCGCACACTCCGCATCATCTCCGACTGTTTATACTTTTCTCCGGGCATGAGCCGAATTTCCCGGCGTATGACCTTCTCGCGTGTTTTATCGTTGCCGACAATGTCGACTTTTCTGACAATTGCAGGTACACCTTCGGTTATGTCGAAAGTAACATCGATCGTATCGCCCCGGAACCGCCGCCTGTCCTTGACCTGGATCCACAGATACCCCTCTTCGCGATAGCGATTGCCCACGGCATCCATCGTCAGAAGGAATTTTTCTTTGTTGAAGGGATCCCCCTGCTTGATTCCCACCTGGGCTTCCAGCTGATTATCTTCGAGAACTTTGTTTCCGGTGAAAAAGAAATTCCCACGATAGTAACGCTTGCCTTCGTTAACATTGATGCGAATGTACATGTCCTGATCATTTTCTGCATACCAGACACTGTCATCGACAATCTCTGCATCCAGGTAGCCCTCGCTGTTGTAGAAAAGTACCAGGGAGTCCAGATGTGATTCGTAAAGATTCCGATCGAAATCGCCGCCGAACAGAAATCTGCGCTCTTTTGTCTTGAACTTTCGCTTCAGCCGAGTTTCTTTGATTTCTTCGTTACCCTTGAAATCTATCCCCGCGACTCTGACTTTGGGCCCTTCATCGATTTTGAACTTGGCGATAACGTTTCCGGGGACCTTTGTGGGTATCTTTTCGACTTCGACTTCCGCGCGAAGGTACCCCTTTTCTGCGTAAAGGTCCTCTACAGCACGAATGTTTTCATGGACCTGCGCATCCGAGAGTGTTCGCCCCTGAGCCAGCGTCAGAGCCTCTTCGATATCGTCCTTGCGGATTTTCTTGTTGCCTTCCAGCTCATATGCCTCCACTACCGGGTATTCGTCTACCCGCAATACCAGAGACACCGTGCTGTCGGTTTCCTCGGAGACCAGAAACTCCAGCTGACGATACAAACCGAGCGAATAGAGCTTCTTGATCGCATCCTGCAGCTCAGTCGGATCGAAATCCTCTCCAGGCTTCAACCCAACCCGTCGTTTGACGACCGATGACTGCTCGGGGTTCAATAACCCCTCGACCACAAGCGTGTCCAGTGTCTTTGCACCGACAATGTTTCCCCACAGCAAGACTGTCGCCACTACAGAAATGATTCGCATTTTGTTTTTGTTCACTCGCATAATCCCGCTTTTCCTAAAAATCCAGCGAATTCCGCAATCCCTGTATGGGCAGCCGAAACTGCATTTGCACGCGGGGATTGTTCTGGAATGCGCGGTTTTCCATGTAAAAACCGTAGTTAAGATCCATCATAAAGTACTGTGCAGGCATGAACTCCAGACCGACACTGTACTCGGGCCTGACGTCTGAGTCGGTGGGAATGAACTCTCCCCGTGCCTTCAGGAAAAGGTAGTCACGAAAAAAGTACCTCCCGACTGTCAGGCCGACATTGGCCAGGAGATTCCACCGGTTAAAAATCTGGTCGTATTCTCGGTTATAAAGGTATGTAAAATAATTCGAAGCAAAGGATGATTCAAAAGCGACCACATCCAGGCCGAGTCTTTTTGCCAATCGGCGCTCATATTGCTGGAAAAGATATCTGTGTAAATACTGCTCGCCAAAGTTCGATACAAGGTTTCCCGCACTCTCGAAACTGGTAAACTGAAGCCCTGCCTGCTGATAAAACTCCTGCTGCGTCTCCCCCGCTACTTCTTCAAAGTCTGAGGAAAGATGAAATCTGAAATTTGGCAGGCTATCTAGTACGTTTTTGGGGCCCTCTCGATTGAGTCTGGCTTTCGATGCCGGTATAAGAGCAATACGACCGCGATCGGAAATGGCACCCGTTGCAGGATCGATAACCTGCAGTTTCAGCGTAATACGATCGAATCTGCTGGTATCTGAGAAGGTTTCGGCCTTTCCCCAGATGACCGGAAAATTATCATAGCCGACTTCGGAATTGAGGTACTGCGGAACAAACTCCACACCTGCCCGAACGTTTCGGTCGAATGTCTTCCCGAAATAGACTGCACCCTTGAATGTTTTCAGCAAACCCTCGAGTCTAAATGTCTTGTCCAGATCCCGTCCGCGGACGCTCAGCCAGGAGCTTCGATCAACATGGAGATCGCAGAAACGGATCAATTGCCGGCGTTTCCCGCGCAGCTCCCAGAAATAAAACACCCGCCGGCCGATCTCCAGATCCAGCTCCCAACTGATATAAGGAAATGGATCCAACGGCCAGGGGAGTTGTTCTTCGATGAAGGGAAAGGTAAATTCTACATCGTGAAGTACCCAGGTCCCCGAAATCTTGAGTTTTTCGATCGGCCCCGAAATAGTAAACGCATTGAACGGGTTCTTGCCCGAAAACTCTACCAGCCCCGTTTCCCCGATCTCCTGAAATCCCGGCACGTGCAGGTTGATTCCCCGGTCGGGAGTTTCTACCTGAAGAACGCCGATTTTGACCGGCCCCAGCTCGAGCGGCTCGTATCCATCAGGCACGGTCTGCGACGTGTATGCCCTGACACGCTTCCGATCGATAACACCCTTCATGAGGAGATCGACCTCGGAGGAATCATCGATCTGGAGCGAAAAAGAAAAATTCTCCACGGGATCCTGCAGAAATGGATTCAGTGTCAGTCTGCCTTTGGGCATCGAGACCGTTCCTTCTTCAAACACCCATCCGGCATCGGTTCCTTTCACCTGGAAAAGAGCCGTGCCTTGTCCGGTTCCCGCAATGGGAGAATCCGTATTCCTGCCGGTGCTGGCAACCAGATCGCCGGACACCGACAATACCGCTTTCACCGTATCGCCCTGGCCCATGTTATTGCCGAGAAATTCAAAAGGGACATATCCACTGGCGGTTGCGACACTGAATGTTGTATCCAGTGCCCGAAACCGATCGATTTTAATTCCTTTTGACATAACACTCAACGAGGTTGCAATCGAATCCAGGGCATATGATTGAACTGCCAGCCGCGGACAGGTCGCTTCTACTTTTACAGGAAAACCCTTGCCCGGCGAGGTATGAAATTCTCCGGTCACCTCACCACTCAGGAGCAGGTCCTCGGGGAGATTGTTTTTCAGAAGTGACCCCACCTCTACCTGATCGAAACTCCCCCGGGCCAGCAGGGTATCCGCCCGGTACCGGAGTGTGTCGAGCGAGACAATCGTCTGGCCGGATTTACGGAATATCATTGGCGGAACAGATATCTCATCCCCATCTATGTGAAGTACCGCATCGGTCTCAAGCGACGTAATTCCTCCGATTTCGCAATCCCTGAGATGAATGTCGGCACTTCCGCGCAACTTGTCCGGAGGGCCGGCGAGGCGACACCCGCCCGAAAGATGTCCCGCATCTACTGGAATCGCTCCATCGAGCAGCCACCGGTTCATTCCCCCAAGGGAAAGCCGTCGTGCCTCCAGATCCAGTCGCATGCTCGGGCTTACGCCCCCGACAAACCGTGCGGAGCCCCCAAGATTATCAAAGACCGTAAAGGTGTCGACCGTCACGGAGTCTCCACGAAAAGAACCATGCGCAACAAGTGAGAATGCGGAATCAGAAAGATTCAGGTCGGATTCACGTACCTTCCACAGCATTCCACCGGTATGCCCCCTGTCTTCACGAACCGAGATCCCGACCAGGCCGTCTACAGTTGTCCCGCTCAACGAAATGGCGATATCCGCGCGAAGTGAATCTCGATGAGAAAAAACCCGGGACGTGATCCCATTTACTCCAATTGCATCGCGGATCTCAGTTCCAACTCCGGAGAGTAATGCCGTAATGGTTCCTGCCCCCACATTGACTTCGGCATCGATCAGGGGATCAGCTTCATGTATTCCGACTATATCGCCGGATACCAGGACATACTCTCTGTTTTCCGGTGATGCTGCAAACCGAAGCCGTTTCCCGTCGGACTCAACGTTTATTACGGGCGAGCCAAATGGAACGTCATTCCAAAAAACACTTTTTCCCTGGATGAGCGCTTCACCAGAGATTTGCTCTTCTGTTCCCTGCAGAGATGTTTTCGCGGTGAAATCTCCAGCCAACCGGGGGATCTGAGGAATTGAATCGCACTCCAGGTTTGCTTCGAAAAAATACGTCGGCTTCCCCTGAACAAGTGCCCCCACACCGGTGGCCTTCATTCGGAGATTCACAGCTTCCACCGAGAAGGAATCCAGCCGGGCACTTCCGTTTTCAACGATGCCGGAGCCGGTAAGAGAGGTGACCGGAGCGCCCAGCACCGTCACTCCACCACCCTCCAAACCCAGTTCTACCGGAGCACCAGTGCCCCGGCGCATAATCCTGCACTGCACCCATCCGCGCCCCAGAACGTTCTCAGTGATAAACTCCGGTGCCGAAGAAGCCAGAGTTCCTATGTCCAGATTCCGACCGTACAGCGATGCCCACATCGAATCGCGAGAGGAAATATCCCAGAAGCCACTGCCTTCAATGTCGACACTGTTCCATGAGCATGCAAGCGAATCCATGGAAACCGAGCTTCCCGAAAGGTTCACCCGAAGACCGACGTTTTCAATCCCGTCTTCCAGAGCCGAGATTTCACAGGAGCCGTCCTTTATCCTCAACCATCCACCAACTTCGATATCATCACGGGAGATGGTGTCCCCAAACCCCACTTCACACACGCCATCCAGTACTCCCCGCTCTATGGTCAAGCCACCGATATCGACCGGCTTATCGACTTTAGCATTGTCAATTCGCACAGACAGCCGATGACGGCCGGTTGTCCGTGCAAGACTCCCAGACAGAGAAAGGTTTTTCCGGCGTGAAGCGAGTTTGCCTTTCATCTCGAAGAACAGTCCCGTTTTGTTCTCTCCGATAATACCGTTCAGACGACTTCCAAAGGGCAGAACCTGCCCCTTACGATCAGTGATAAAGACGGCACCATTTCGAACCATAAGGTTCTCGACCGGGAATTCCTCGATCAAAGGTGCCAGCACGGCTTCTGTTGCAGAGGGGACCTTGGAAGAATCAGAGGCAAGATCGTTGAGGAGGGTCAAGGTTACATTCGGCTCCAGAAGAATGATTCTTCCTATGCTTTTGCCGAAATCACCGCGGAACCGGATGAGCCGACGAAGCGAAAAACCCACTTTGATATCGCGAATCTCAAAGTGCAGCCCCTCCATCGGTATCTCGATTCGGACATCTTCGAGATACGCGGAGAAAAAACCGAGGCGGATTCGTCCGATATCGAACGATCCGCCTATAAGGGGGGATATGCGCTCCGCAAGAACGCGCTCTACGTTGGAGCTACGCTCAACGGAGCGAATTCCGTAATAAGCAAGAGCTGCAAAACCTGCAAGAGCACAAAAAAATACCAGCACCCACCTACGTGGTCTCATGGGCCGTTTCTGCTTTGGTAAACGACAAACTATCGCCTTTCACCTCAGCCCGGATAGAGTCACCGTTGGTAAACCGCTCGGCCAGAAACTCTTCGGCCAACTGGTCTTCCACCAGCCGCTGAATTTGCCGGCGAAGCGGCCGTGCACCCAGAATCGGGTCGTAGCCCTTGTCTACCAGCAGTTTCTTGGCCGGTTTGGTGACCTCGAGCGTGATATCGCGATCGCTGAGGCGTTCCTGAACTTCCTGAAGCTGGATTTCGACAATTTTGCCGATTTCTTTCTTCCCGAGAGGCTTGAAGACAATGGTCTCATCCACCCGGTTGAGGAATTCGGGATTGAACAGTCTCTTCAATTCATCCATGACCTTCGTGCGCATGGCATCGTAATCAGATGATTCGGATGGTTTACCGAAACCAACCTGCCCGCTTTTCTTGACGTCACGAGTACCGGCATTGGAAGTCATGATTATGAGCGTATTCTTGAAATTCACCCGGCGACCATACGAATCCGTCAGAATCCCATCGTCCAGGATCTGCAACAACAGATTGAAGACATCAGGATGCGCCTTTTCTATTTCATCGAAGAGGATCACCGAATACGGCTTTTTGCGGATTTTCTCCGTCAACTGCCCGCCTTCTTCGTATCCAACGTATCCCGGAGGCGCACCGACCAGACGCGACACGGCGAATTTTTCCATGTATTCCGACATGTCTATCCGCACCATGGCGTCTTCTGAGTCAAACAGAGAGCGAGCCAGTGTTTTTGCCAGCTCTGTTTTTCCTACGCCCGTAGGACCGAGGAAAATGAACGAAGCAATCGGCCGACGAACATTATGGAGCCCCGCACGGGAACGGCGAATACTTCTGGAGACCGCTTCGATAGCCACTTCCTGTCCGATAATGTGCTTGCTGAGTTCGGATTCCAGATGAAGAAGTTTCTTGGACTCTTCTTCCTCCAGACGTGCCAGCGGGATACCGGTAATCGTTGAGATTACCGTGATAACCACCGCTTCATCGACCAGCAACCGCTCTTCGGATTTAGACTTTCTCCACAAAGCTTTCTTTTCTACCAACAATCCCTTGAGTTTTTCCTGCTGATCACGAAGTTTGGCGGCACGCTCGAATTCCTGGTTTTCGACGGCTTTTTCTTTTTCCCTGATGACATCGGCTATTTCCTTTTCCATGTCACGGATTTCCTGGGGGATTTCCATGCTGGAAAGCCGCTTTCGCGCTCCCGCTTCATCGATCAGGTCGATAGCTTTGTCGGGAAGGAACCGGTCGGTGATATATCTCTCCGAAAGTTTCACAGCCGAGTCGATTGCCTTTTCGCTGTAGGTTACCATATGATGGTCTTCGTATAGGTGACGAAGCCCGCGAAGGATCTGGATCGTTTCCTGTACGCTGGGCGGATCTACCATTATGGTCTGGAATCTTCGGGCCAGAGCGCCGTCCCGTTCGATATATTTCCGATATTCATCCAGCGTGGTGGCACCGATACACTGGATTTCTCCCCGGGAAAGAGCCGGTTTGAAAATATTCGAAGCATCCAGGCTTCCTTCGGATCCTCCAGCACCTACAATCGTGTGCAATTCATCGATAAAGATGACGATATTGTCATTCTTTTGCAGCTCTGTCATTAGAGCTTTCAACCGCTCTTCGAACTGTCCACGGTATTTCGTACCGGCAACCATCGAAGCCATATCGAGGTTTATGACACGCTTGTTCTCAAGAACCTGTGGAATCTCTTTTTCGATGATCTTCTGTGCAAGGCCTTCGATAATGGCCGTTTTTCCAATACCGGGTTCACCAATGAGCACGGGATTGTTTTTCTTACGGCGACTGAGAATCTGCACAACCCGTTCAATTTCCCGCTCACGTCCGATAACCGGGTCGAGCTTTCCTTCAGCAGCGAGGGCCGTCAGGTCGCGGCCAAAATGATCAACAAACGGAGTCTTGCTTTTTTCTTTCTGACCACCACCGGAAACACTTTCTCCACCCCGGAGTACCCGGTTGATCTCTTCCTTCACTCGTTCGTATTCAAGTCCAGCGGCAGCAAGTGCATTGGCAGCAGCAGACTCGGTATCTTTCATGAGCGCCAGAAGCAGATGCTCAGTACCGATATACTTGTGCGACATCGAGCGAGCTTCATTCGCTGCGATTTCCAGAACTTTCTTTGCTCGTGGAGTAAACGGCAACATCTGACCGATTGTCATCATCCCACCGGTTGAGGTGATGGCCTTTTCGATATTCTGCGAAAGCTCATCGAGCTCCACACCCAATGTCCGTAGCACCGCAACGGCTACTCCGTCGCCTTCTTTGATCAGCCCCAGAAGCAGATGCTCGGTACCAACGTAGTCGTTACCAAGCCGCACAGATTCTTCCCGGGCTATCTGCATGACCTTCTTGACGCGGTCTGTAAACATTCCATTCATAACTTATACTCGTCCTTTCAGAAATTTTCGAACAATGTTCGCCCGCTCAACACCCATCTGCTCCGGACCGAGATCCTCATTACCAACCATCTTCTTGAGATGTGCAGGCATAACACTCAGCATAAGCCGGTTCAACTCCCGAATACTCGGTGATTCGATAAGTGAACATTCCAACCCAAGTCTCATCGTCGAAGCCAGCGTCAAAAACTCATTCACCGCCAGTGTCCGTGCATACAGCAAAATACCGCATGACCGGAACACCTTGTCTTCGAGTTCATTTTTTGCCTCTTCCAGTACCCGCCTCCGCGCCTGGCGTTCAAGCGAAACAATCCGTTGAACAGCGCTCCTGGTCGTCTCTATCAGCTCTGTTTCTTTCACTCCGAGTGTTGCCTGGTTAGACAACTGGAACAAGCCCCCAACTATTTCGGAGTGCTCTCCCAAAAAACCACGAGTCGAAATCCCCATCTGACTGGCGCCCTGAAGCACCTGATCGATCGAACGCGTTAGGACCATACCTGGAAGATGCAGCAAAAATGATACCCGCATTCCTGTTCCAGAGTTGGTAGGACAGGTCGTCAGGTATCCCTTACGCTCATCGAATGCATAGTCTACATCTGAAGCAACCGCAGTATCAAGTTCATCCACTTCTTTCCAGATTTCGCCGGAGCGCTCACCACAATCCAGTACCTGAAAACGTATATGATCTTCTTCATTTATCATTACGCTTACCCGGTGTGCACTATCGCAGACCACTCCCCTGTCCCCCTCAGTTTTGAGGAGATCGGGGCTGGCCACACGCTCTTCCACCAGAAACTCTTGTTCTACGGGCGGCAACCCGCAAAAATTGTAGATACAAGAATCACCAGGGAGACCACGTGAAGTAGCGACACGGCTGACGCTGTCGAAAATCTTCTTACGCTCCTGAAGCGTAGCGCTGTGCGGAAAACGATACTGGGACAGGTTTCGGGCCAATCGAATCCGCGTAGAAAAGACGACATCGCTGTCGGGACCATCGTTGGAAAGCCATGCCGGAAGTGAAAAATCCTCGGTTTCGGGAATCAATCCAGCTATCCTTTCAGCCCCTGAAGACGCTCGGAGCGAGATTTCAATGTCCGAAGTACATCGCGAATGGCCGCGGCAAGTTCGAATTCCTCATCCTGCACCGCCTGGTCCAGCTGCACCTCCAGACGAGAAATCTCTGCGTGGGATGTTTCGGGCGAATCGTTTTCGACCAGCCCGGGACGCTTGCCCCGATGCTTCATCGAGCCATGCATCTGCACCAGAAGCTCATCGATGTCTCCCTCGAATGCCGAATAACAATCGGAACAGCCCAGCCACCCTTTCGACCGGAATTCGGAGAAGGGAAGGCTGCATGTCGGACATGCGACCTCGGGCACTTCTTCTTCGGGTTTCAGATCGGGTGCAAGAAAATTTTCATGAGAGATCGAAATAGTGATCCCATTTTTCCGGGCACATTCTTCACACAGATGACGAGCGGCCGTCTGACCATCGAGTATCTGCGTAATATGAACATTGGCAGGGTTTTCATTACAAGCATCGCACTTTTTCATTATAATTCGCCTCCTTCACCGGCACGTGTGACCGGTGTTTCCTCCAGAATCTTGCCGTCTTCTATCTTCACCATTCTTTTCATTCCAAGAGAAAGTTTCTCATTGTGAGTCGCAACCAAAAAAGTTTGTCCTCGCTCCCGGTTGGCTTTTCGAATGAGTTCGAGCAACTGACGACTGTGCTCCTTATCCAGAGCGCCCGTTGGCTCATCAGCCAGCACCAGTGCCGGCTCGTTAAACAATGCACGAGCCAGAGCTACTCGCTGCCGTTCACCGCCCGAAAGCTCCGAAGGAAAGTGGGTGATTCGTTTTGCCAAACCGACAGAATCCAGGAGTTCTTTGGCTCTGCCGGTACACTGACTGACTGTTTTTCCCGCTATCAGTCCGGGCATGAAAACATTTTCCAGAGCGGTAAAATCGGGGAGAAGATGATGGAACTGGAACACAAAACC
>JBEPYC010000043.1:0-16767 GCA_041641555.1 Chitinivibrionales bacterium
AAGGCCTCGGCATTCATGCGTGCCTGTTCGACGTTTTTCGCCCCGACCAGTACCGAGGTAATGCCCGGCTGCCAGTAAAGCCAGTTGATTGCAACCTGGCACAGAGGTCGAGAATAGTTCCGTGCAACGTTTTCAAGCTCCGAAATCAGGCGCTGAGCGCTGCTCCAGATTGGCTCGTGAAAAAAGTCATAGAACTGACTGCGGTAATCTTTCTCCGGGAAAGCCGGGAGTTGTTTGAATTTACCCGTCAGAAGTCCCCCAGCCAGTGTTCCGTAGGTAATAAGTCCGATATTATGCTCCAGGCAATACGGCACCATGTTTCGCTCGATATCGCGATTAATCAAGGAATACTGCGGCTGCAGACTCACGATTTTGCCGATCTTTCGGGCCCGATCGATTTGTGTTTCATCAAAGTTAGAGACACCGATATGCCGGATTTTTCCCTGCTCCTGGACTTCCACCAGTGTTTCCATCGTCTTTTCCAGAGGCGTCTTCGGATCAGGATAGTGAATCTGATAGAGATCGATCGTTTCGGCATCGAGCCGGCGAAGCGATGCTTCGAGCTGTTTACGAATCGTATCAGGGCTGAGATCAATATCTGCGGGCGACTTGGATACACCTACTTTGGTGGCAATTACGATTCCATCCCGACGGCCTTTGAGGGCCTTCCCTAAAACTTCCTCGGCATGCCCATCTCCGTAAGCAGGAGCCGTATCAATCAAGTTGACACCGCTATCGATAGCGGCATGTATCGCTTCAATTGAGTCATTGTCATTTACCTGTCCGAAGAAATCGTTTCCCATCGCCCAGGTTCCCAACCCGACGGGCGATACCTCAAGATCAGAGCTTCCCACTTTTCTGTACTCCATTTCTTCCTCCTCAGGTAAGATAATGTATCTCTGGTATCTTTATGTATCCTCTACCAACTCCCTGAACTGCCCTTCATCAATCGTCTTTACCCCTCGTTTTTTTGCTTCGTCAAACTTGCCACCGGGGTTTTCACCAACCACAACATAATCTGTCTGCCCACTCACGCTCGAAGTCGCGTGCCCCCCTGCTTCTTCGATCCGTTCTGTGGCTTCATTACGGCTCAACGACTCCAATTCACCGGTAACGACCAGTGTCTTCCCCTCCAGCCGTGAAGACTTCCGTGTACGCTGCTGCTTCTTCGGTTTTACTCCGATTTTTTTTAATCTCCCGAGGACATCCCGGTTATGCTTCTGTGCAAAAAAAGAATGCACACTTCGTGCCGTTTCTTCTCCGAGTTCCGCAACCTGCCGCAATTCGGTGTACCCTGCATCCTCAAGCTCATCGACACTTCCGAAATGCTCGGCCAGGATACGCGCGAGGTGCTCCCCGACCCCGGGTATTCCCATCCCGTAGATAAAACGGTTCAGTGACCGGTGCTTTGCATTCTCGATGGCGCTGTGCAATTTTCGTGCGGATTTGTGTCCGAAATGCTCGAGGCTTTGCAAGTCTTCAACAGAAAGTTCATACAGATCGGCGACATCCTTGACCATCCCGCGTTCCACGAGCTGCCTCACGTTCTTCTCTCCCAGATTCTCAATATCCATGGCATTTCGCGCGGCATAGTGCGAAATGCGTCCGACCAGCTGCCCCGGGCATGCCAAACCCGCAGTGCACAGATAATAGGCTCCCTCACGTATAACGGGGCTGTTACACGACGGGCACCGGCTGGGCATACTGAAAGGTTTCGCCCGTTTTTTTCCTTTTTCCGGAATTCGTTCAATAATCTCGGGAATCACATCACCAGCCCGCATGAGACGAACCTTGTCTCCCGCTCTTACGTCTTTCCGGTGCACTTCGTGTTCGTTATGAAGAGTTGCTCGACTTACCGTCACGCCACCGATCTCCACGGGATCCAGCAGTCCCACCGGGGTCAGCTTCCCCGTTCTGCCAACACTCACCGCGATATCGCGCACCATGCTCACTTCTTTTTTCGCAGGGAATTTCCAGGCAAAAGCCCATCGCGGGCTTCGTTGCCTGGTACCCACGTTCTCCCTGGCGAAACGGTCATTGAGCTTGATTACCACGCCGTCGATTTCGAAATCCAGCTCGTCTCTCTTGTTCAGTAACCTCTCCCGATAGCTCTCGATGTCCTCAATTGACGCACATATCCGGCGCGGCTCACTCACCTTGCAGCCCCATTTTTTGATAGCCCCAAGGGCTTCCCAGTGCTCCACGAAACCGTCTTCGGAGCTACCCAGGATCTCATAAAAAAAGATATCCAGTGGCATGCCAGCCACCTTCTTCGAGTCAAGTTGCCGCATGAGTCCCGCGGCCGCATTCCGGGGATTAGCAAGGGGAGCCTGTCCTTCTTCGACCTTGCGCTTGTTGACATTAAGAAACCCCTTTCGCGACAGAAGTATTTCTCCACGAAGTGACAGAAAATCAGGATACCCGCTATTCCGCTCCAGTTGCAGTGGAAGCGCCCGGATGGTCTTGAGATTATCGGTAATATCTTCTCCCGTCACGCCATCGCCACGTGTACTTCCGCGTGAAAACGCTCCGTTCTCGTAGACAATCTCCACAGATAGGCCATCCCATTTCGGCTCCACGATATATCGCCTTTTCTCCGAGGTACCGGTATTCTTCCGAATAAAAGAGTCGAAATTCTCTATGTCGGATTTTTCCAGCGATGAATTAAGGCTGAGCATTGTGGTGGTATGCCGGTGCTTGGCCAGCTTACTGACCGGTGCAGCCCCGACTCTTCGGGTGGGTGACGTCTCGGAATCAAACTGAGGGAACGCCTTCTCCAGGTCTTCGAGTCGATGAAACAATCGATCGTAAGCCGAATCCGATATGACTGGAGCGTTCTCGACATAGTACTTCCGATCATGGTAATGCACTGCGTCTCTCAGAGCATCGATTTGCTCGCGTGCTTTCTTGGTATCTAATGACTCAACGGCGCCGAATGACTTCGGGACCCGTTTCCTGAAATCCACTTTCTTCTCTCCTTGCCTGAAACCTGTTGTGTTCGCATATCAACTACCAGGGGAGTATGGTCCGATGCCTTTCGCGTCAAAAATGTTCTGGGAGTAAAGGCATGGTCGATCTCGATTCCCTCCGAGACGAATATGTAATCCAGGCGGGCAACCCCAAGCCATGTTCTGATTTCGCCCTGTCGCAACGCTCTGATCCCGGCATCGTTCAGGCCTTGCTGTACAGTCTGGTACACTTTGGAGCGGGGGAACATGTTGAAGTCGCCGCACAGAACGACCGGCGTATGCGTGGCCTTTGCGCTCCCGATCCACTTCCCACCCATGAGTGTTTGCGCCTGCAGCAAGCGTTCTCGCGGAACGAGACTCAAATGGGTATTTATCACCTGAATCCGCTCTCCATTGCGGTCGATTTCGACCCACATCGCTCCTCGCGCTTCCATTTTGGATGCTCTGGGCAATGCCTCTGCTTTGACAATTCGCATAGGATATCGACTTATCACTGCAATTCCGTAGTGCTCTTCTTCGACTGTTGTACAGGAATGGAAATGATAATCCATGTCAAGTACGGATGCGATCCGCTGGGCTTGGTGATGTCCTCCACTGCGCCGCCTGCCAACATCCACCTCCTGCAGCGCAATGATGTCGGGCTGGTATTGTCCGATTATCTGCGCGTGTCGCTCCGGCTCCCACCTGCCATCGAAACCCAGACAGCTGTGAAGATTATAGGTCATCGCCCGCAGCGGAGCCTGGCTTTCGCCTTTCTTTTGGGCAGGTTGGCTGTTGTTTCCGTGCAGGAGTTGTATGGCTGCATTCCGGAGGTCAAGGGGACGGATATACCCATTGGCCAAATCTATTTGTGTTGCCGATGGAAGCATGGCAAAACCATGAGTCTCCCTCCATCCAGGACCGCCGTGTGCACCATTTTCTTTCGGGAAGGTAATCGACTGGCCATCCGGTGCCCAGCCCGATAACACAAAATCCCCGGCATCGGGGTGTAGAACCATTGGGATGATATCCCGTGCCGCTTCGAGAAGAAACGGGTGATTGGCTCCCAGAACTTGAGCTACCTGATCCGGGAGCACATACCTGCCGCTGCTTGTTTGTGCCCAAAGCTGAGAGGTGCTTTTCTTATACAGAACAAGCGGAATGCCGACTTCGTTTACCAGAGCCGAAGCGATATCATGCTTATGCTCTTCGTCCTCATTCAGGTGCAAGTACAAATGCCCGATCGGCCCATACCCCGACAAGCTCATGACATCCGGGGCCGTAATTCCAGTAATGTCCAAGGATTCCCTTGAACGGAGTAATTCAGCCCTCTGCTGCTGCACGGATCTTGAGGCTATCTGGATCGGATCCCGGTGGGAACCCAGATGCTGGTCGACTACCCGCTGGATTTCTTCCGGTAGTTTCTTTTTGTAGAACCGCTCATAAGGGATGACCTCTTCCTGGCCATGATCCGAGAACACCCAGAGGTCATAGTCTCGAGGCGCAGTATTATGTGCAACACCCCACAAACGCCTGATGGAGTCATCGATTCCTCTGAGAGTCCAATGTGCAAACCGTGACGACGGTCCGCGTCGGTGCGCCTGTTCATCGTAACCGATGTAATTGAGGTGGATGATTTTTCGCCCAACGATACAATCTATCATTGCTGCCGTTGTCGTCATTTCACGAAGTAGTACGCATAAAGCGGCCCTGGAGGGAACGAATTGAAGCTCCCGAAGGATATCTCTTCCCTGGATAAGGCCCCGGGCAAAGTCAACGACTGCCAGAATCAGTTCTATTGCAACCAGAATTGCTGCGCGAACGAACATTGCAGCATTCAAAGTGACGACTACGGCAAACTCCAGAGGATGAAGACGTTTGAGGAGGTTCCTGAATCCGTACTTGGTGAAACAAAACGCCGACCGAACCGCTTCGGAGGAATACACATTCGAATACGAACTCCCGTCCCGCAAAAGCGAATCTCCCTCTTCCGAAAGTCGAGCCTGGACTTTTCGTGCCGTAGCAGGGTTGAGCATACTGGTAAGCCTGCCGTTACCGGAATCCCGAAAGCCAAACGAGGGGACTGCGGATTTTACACCGTAATGCAACTCTCCCTGAACTGCCGGAGTTGTCGAGGGCAATCCGGAGTAGTGGTGGTGAAGGCGATAGTCCTCATGCCCAATGAGGCTTCCCAGAAAGGGAAGATTGGCATCGTGAAGAGCACGGGTAACCTGCTCAAACCCAAGTGCATCGATTTGTACCATGATCAATCCAGGCCCCGATTCCCGGGATTTCATTCGAAAAGCGCCCACCAGTCGTGCAGTCCAGACACTCGGGCTGAACAGCTTTCGGAAATTCAACAGCTTGCTCGACACTCTCGGTATCATCGTTCCTCGGCTTTCTTGCGGGAGTAAATGTCCCCTGAGCCTCTCTGGGATGTTATCTTTTGCCCGGCCAGTTTCTTTTCTTTTTCCACGGCCGCTTTTTGTTCAGCCACGGCCTCGTTATGCTGAATGTCTCCGTGAATACCTGTACGCCGTGACTCCAGTTCCGATAAGGCCTCAGATCGTCCATACAGGATCAGTATATCTCCCGCGTTTATTTCAGTATCCCCTTGAAGGGCTCCTATGTACCTGCCGTTTCTCGTCTGAATTCCAAGCACATTTACGCCTTCTTCCCGCAGCCTCGCTTTGGAAAGAGTTTTTCCCACAAGCCATTCGCTGTCTCTCACCCGAAGTTCCGATATGCGGTACCCGGAAGCCAGATGTAAAATGCTGGCGTAATCTTTGAGTTCGAGTTTCGTGTATTTTCGAAGGGCCCAGTCGATCACCGCGGAAAGCTGATGATCGATCCATTTGCTGCTGGCCAGCAAAAGCAATCCGATCACACCTGCCCCAAGAAGCAGGAGTCTGAACCACAACGCGAACTGATCTTCCTCTTTAACGAATCCAAGTACCAATGAACTGACCGCGGTAACGATCCCTGCGTTTCCGAGCAGCATGAGAATAAGTGCTATTCGCCGCCGAACCGGATGATTGACAATTGTTTCGGACTCGTTGGTTGTGTAACCGACCCCCGTAAAGGCCGATCTGGCCTGGAACCGGGCGGCCTCTTTGGACAGGCCGGTGTGTGACAGCGCCACGGTTGCTATTCTGGTTATCAAAATCGAAAGCGTAACCACAATCAGAAGAGAGAAAACAGCCAGCATAGTTCCTTTCCCATGTTTACCAGTGTGATGCAGACTTCCCTAAGACCATGCTTCGAGTGTGGAAGTAATTTTTTCCGCAACTGCTTCCACACTAAGACCGACATACTCGAGTACGTCATCAGAGGTTCGTCCTGATTTGGGCACCTTTTTGACAAATAGCTGCTCCACTGCACGATTCGACATACCGGGTCGTGAACTGACCGATGCTATCTCGGCACCAAGGCTGTTGCCGTAGTTGTCTTCAAGCGTAAAAATCGGACCTTTCGTGTTCTCGATGGTTTCTCTCACGAACGACTCCTTGATCGGCAGGGAGTAGCAATCGACCACGGTCATGTTAATGCCGGATTTTTCTTTCAGCATTTCCGCTACCTTCAGAGCCTGGTGCACCATAAATCCTTGTGCCATCAGTGCTGCATCCTTGCCTTTGCGCAAGATCTTCGCCCCGCCAATTTCGAATGTTTCATCCGGTTTGTACAGAAGCGGCGTGTCGGCACGCACCGTCCGCATATACGTTATTCCCGGGTGCAAGTTCATAAGCTCGACACACCGATACGCTGTAACGGCACATGCAGGCATAAAGCACACAACACTTCCCCGGCTGCCATCCTGGTCCACAGTGGTCAGACTTCGGAAAAAAGCGATGTCGGTCATGCCCATCTGACTGGGTCCATCTGCTCCAATGTTTGCACCTGCATGAGACCCGCAGAAGTTTACCTTGTTTCCGGAAATCAAAGTGAGTTCCACCTGGTCATAGGCGCGAACCAGAAACTTCGCGAAAGTCGAGACAAAAGGACGTTTACCGGTGGCGGCCAGGCCATTTGCGGTTGATACCATATTCTGCTCAGCAATTTTGCACTCGAAAAAGCGCTCGGGCTCCGATTTGTAGAAATACTCTGAATAGGTTGAGTTACGAACATCCCCATCCAGTGCCACGACCCGCTCATCCAGTTCGCCGAGTTCCCGCAGCGCTAACCCGTAGGCCCTTCGTGTACTCAGCTTCCCCTTTTCGAGTTTTGCCATTGCTTTGTCACCCTGCAGCAGTCGCGCAAAATCCGGCGGACCGAGCTTCCCCGGCGCATTTTCAGTCGCTCGCGGCTCTTCATCAGGTGCAATCAACGATGGAAGGCGGGTTTCATCAGCCCGACGATCACCTTCTGTCAATTTTTCGTCCAGGGAGTCCATTCCTTCCTGGAGCAGCTCCGATGACAGCGGTTTCCCATGGTAGTTTTTGCTCTGGAATTCGGATACGCCCCATCCCTTGACAGTTCGTGCTATCACCGCAGAACATTGCCCCGACGCACGAATCCGATCGAACACATCGACCAGTTGGGCTGGATCGTGTCCGTCTACCCCGAACGTCTCAAAGCCACATGCCCCAAGCTTGGAGCTCAAGGTATCAAAGTTTTCCTCTTCACTGACAGTATCACTCTGCCCATAGCCGTTGCAGTTAAAAACGGGTACAACCGAATTCAGATCATTTTCAATCAGAAAACTGCACGCTTCCCATACCTGCCCCTCCCTGGATTCTCCATCTCCGATGAGGACATAATGTCGACGGTCGATCTTGTCCAACCGATCTGCCAGCGCGAGCCCACACGCACTCGACAAACCCTGTCCAAGCGATCCCGTAGCCGCATCGAAAAACGGAAACCCAACGGGCGGATTCGGGTGCCCGTCCAGAAGCGAGTCGATTGCGCGAAGAGAACTCAGATCATCGACTTTGAGAGGAAGGGAGTTATCACGATCACCAACAACTCCACCGATATCTGCATAGGCGGCATACACGATCGGAACCGCGTGTCCTTCTGAAAGTATCAAACGATCATTGGTCTTCTTCCAGGGGTTCGAAGGATCGTACCGCATTATCCGGTACATGAGCGTCGTCACAATGTGGGCCAGAGACAAGCCTGAGGAAGCGTGACCCGACCCGGCCTCGGAAGTCATTTTCACCACGTGTTTACAGAGATCAACTGCTTTCTTATTCAGTTCCGGCTGAAGTTCCATGAAGACTCCTTCTTTGATGTTTCAATCCGACCCAGGCCGGTTTTGGTTTTGCTTCTTCAGGTTCAGTAATAGCATCGACGGGTCAACGGTTTGACCACGGAGATAAACCACGATGATAACGACCGAGGGTGAATCGTACGTAGGCACCGGTCATCGATGGAGACGGTCCGGACTTTACGTCTACGCCGGATGCATTCCACTCACTCCGTACTGCAGGATCGTACATGTATCCGGCCCGAATGCCCACTGTCCGATACCCCTTTTTCGGAAAGTGTACTACCAGATCGGCATTCACTCCCACCGAGACGAGAAACTTCCCCTGCCACATCGACACATCGTAAGGTTCTTCATTCAGAACCTGCCCAAAACTGCCAGAGGGTTCGTGGACATGCAGACGCATGCCGCCAATCGCTATGCCTGCACAGGGATATACCAGAAGAACACCGCCTTTTGGTAGCAGTGATAATCCCCAGTTCATCCCCCACCATCCGCTGAACAGTGACGATGAAAGCGCGGAGTCGGTTCGGGTTTTCCACAGAAGAGCATCGAGTTCGCTTTCCATGACAAAACGGCGAACAATATAGGTTTTACTCAGGTACAAGGCCGGGGCGGTTTCAGAGAATTTAGAAAGCCCCTGCTGCTGCATTGTTACATTGAAGTCATCAAGGTCAAGGGTATTCAACCCACCTCCAAGCCTCGATACGCCCGATGCTACCTGCATCCACTTCGATGATTTAGCCATTGAAGGAACGGAACAAAGAAACATTCCCAAAACTGCCGATATCGCGATAGTCGTTCGCCTCATTTTCATGACCCCTTTCCGGGAAAGATGCGCCGGTGGAATAACTGAGGTGTGAAATTTTTCTTCAGGTGGTACAGGTGCATCTTACTCTTACGATCAAATATCATACCAGCCCCGCCGCAAGCTCATCCAGAAGTGATACGGAGTGGACAGGCTTGAGCTTCTATGCTTCTGGAAGCACGATCTTTCTGGCGCAGTATTAGCAATGTAGTATGTTCTAAAAGGAGAGTTCCGAGAAAGTGTGCAGGGGATCACCCATTTACAATTCTCGATAACAAAAACTGTAGTAATTTCCACCCTAAGGAGACTTACCATGCACCGAATAAAGGAAGAAATCAAAATCGATGCACCTGTCGACAAAGTATGGGAGCTCCTTGCCGATTTTTCATCCTATAGCGAGTGGAATCCTTTTCTCACCGATATCGAAGGAGATATTCAGGAGGGAGCCCGACTTAAAGTAACCATATCTCTGCCAAACGCGCGCCCCGTTGTTTTCCTGCCCCGAATCAGAGAAGTCATACCTGGACGTAAACTACGCTGGATCGGGCGAATCTGGGTCCCGAAACTTTTTGATGGCGATCACTCGTTTGAACTCGAACCGAGCGGTTCTACTCACACACGATTCGTACAGAAAGAGAGCTTCGACGGAATCCTGGTGAATACGCTCTGGAACAGCATTGCAGCGGATACCCATGAAGGATTCCGCCGCATGAATTCTGCACTCAAGGAACGTGCAGAACGATAAAAAACAATTGCTTATTCTTCAGATTGCCCTTCGTCCCCGGCCTTTTCACCACTCTCATCCGACGCGCCACTTTTCATCATCGGACACATCTCCCGCCACTGCATCATGAGCTCAGAAGTCTTTTCCAGATCCGGTTCTACCACGGTCCTGGCCTGTTCTTTAAGCTTCGAGTCGAGTTTTATGAGTGTATTCCCCACGACTACCAGGAATCCACCATCTTTGGTTTCGATGACCTTTTGTGGCGAAATCATGTTCATTCCCATCATGCCACCGGAACACCTTCCCACCGTGTCCCCCATCATAGTGCCATGCCGCATGTTCCCCTGTCCCATCATGCCATGTCGTGGCTGGGCCGACAATCCGAAAAACACAGCCGATACTACTCCGATCACTACCAACCGATACCACTTGTATCGTAACATATCACCCCCTTCTGGAAAAAATGTGGATAACTGGTGAATGTGTGGATAACTCGCTACTGCTCGACCGTCAACACGACCTTTCCGTATGGTATGCCTTGCCGCACGACGTGATGAGCTGCTACAGCATCTTCAAGGGGCATCGTGGAATGCACCTGAGGCTTGAGTATTCCGGCTTCGGCAAACTGACTGACAATATCCAGTTCACCTTCAGAAGGTACGGCTTTGGTTACATGAGAGTACTCGATCCACTTTTTATCGATGAGTTGCTCTAATTCCCGGCTTGCCAAACCGACTAACGAGACTATTCTTCCTCGAGGACGAACCCGCTCTGCAAGGGCAAGGGCGGAGGGTTCACTTTTGCAGCACACAAAAACATCGAAGAGTTCATCCGAAAGTTCTTTTCTGTTTTCGTTGTAAACAAGTGATATGCCTCTCTGAAGGAGAGACTCTTCCTGAGGGCAGTCATGACCACAGGTGATACTCACATCTGCCTTTTTGAATGCGGCAAGCTGACCCAGTGCCATTCCAACCGAAGTCTCACCGGTATGAATCAGGATTCGTTCGCCTTTGCGCAATTTCGCATGGTGATAGAGAGCGTGGAACGCGAGGACGCCATCAAAGGGAATGCAGGCGGCTTCCTGGTAATTCAGGTTCACTGGTTTTCGCGCGACATAATCCTGGGGAACTCTCATGTATTGGGCGTATGCGCCGTTTTGAAGCACCGGCTTGATAGAATATGCGACCACCGCATCACCGACGGAAAAACGCTTCTCGCTCTCACCCACATCGTACACCACTCCCGAAGCTTCGCAGCCCGGGACAACCGGGAATTGGTGAGGGAACCTTTGTTTCAGGTTCCCTGCGTGAATATCACAATCGGCCGGATTGACCCCGACTGCCCGTATCGCAATAAGAATGTCGTCTTCGGCAAGTTCCGGTAAAGGCAGATCCAGAACCTCCATATCGTCACAGGTACCGAATTCGCGGACCCCAATTGCTTTCATGCGTTTTTATACCCTTGTCGGAACCTCAGAATTCTCGGATTCAACAGGCTATCGGAGATCTTCTTTCATTCGGCGGTACTCTTCAGCAGAGATTTCACCGCGTGCGAATCGTTTCTCCAGAATATCACGAGCATTTTCTCCCCTGTTGTTTTCTTTATGACCGAGGTTTTTGACGATCAAAACGATTGCCAAAATAACAGCTGCAAGAACGAGCAACCAGATGACAATGTGCCCGAAACCGTATCCATGCATCATTCCACGAGACCCTCCCATCGACGGTCCACGCCCCCACCAGTTTCCACCACCCCGCTCTCTCTGGAAGTAATCGTCCCATTGAGACCAGGGCCATGAACGCTCAGGCTGCATTGACCCGGTCACCGACCCGGGATAACAACCCAGATATCGGGCTCCCATCTGGCGGTACCAGTTACGCGCCGTCTCGGAACCTTCCCCCCCCATCATTCGGTGCATCATTGCAAAATCAGAACTATCCATATGGGTTGACTGCGCGACAGCCCGCCCAAGCTGTTCGAATGCCTCATCGGAAACCTGGTCGCACTCCAGCTGTGTTGGCTCAGAAACCCCCTGGCTTTCCATGAGCTCCGATATCACGGCCGGCGGACTCGACCGGGCCTTTTGTGCGTATCCTGTCTGTATCAGCAGAAAACCTGCGCACACCACTACCCACTGCACTACCTTGAAACTGCTTTTCACCATAAAACCTAAACCTCTGTTTCTACCACTGACCCACGAAATAATGAACAACAGAATTGCACCGAGAATTCTCTCTGAAGCCTCAAACCGCATCTGGCTCCGGTTCGAGCTTCTTGTCTTTCCATTCCACATACGTGCGCTCTATACTGCGAATCTGGGCCTCCTGCTGCTCCACCAGATACTCGAAAACGCGTTTGGCCTTCCCGTCTTCTTCGGCCAGTACCAGCCCCCGGAAAGTATCAAGTGCTTCATGCTCCTTCTTGTATGCGAAAAGGAAAGCCTCTTCGAGGGTGCTGATCGGCTTTAGTTCAACGTCGAGCAGATACGAGGTCACCGAAGTACCGCGCTTGCTCTTAATCGGTCGGTCGATGATGTAACACTTTCCTTCGTAATACCGGTGGAGTTCTCGTGCCTGCCGATGCTTGGCTTTCATGAGGGATTCCAGAAAACCCTGCTGTCGCTCAAACGATACTACAGCCGCAGCATTGGCGTACGACTCCGCCCCTTCGATACAGCGGTGCATTGCGAAATGCAGGTGGTCTTTAATCACGACATCATTATCATGAAGCAACGACTCCATCGCCATTCCTTTAGAATTCTGCTTTTCAGCGGCACCGAAATCAACTTCACTTACATTCTGAACCATCGGATTTCCCTCCTGCCTTTCGCGCTGCTCATATCTGTATTCATTTTTGTGTTAAGAATCCATTGTTAGGGCCGGCTCATTTCTCGGACGAACTCTGCCGACTTGTGACTGCATACGAAGCGTCGACGCAAGATTTGTCTCCAATTTGAGAAGCACGTACTTTTTTCTCGCACGGCAATCCATTTCGGCATGCCGAACCCTTTCCTGAATTGTTGCAGAGGGGGTTCCACAATAATTCATGTACACCCGCGTCGAAGGCGGGCAGCTCTTCCAGTGCTCACAATTGAAGCATTGTTGTTTTCGACTGTGGTACACTCGGCCTCCTCCTGCTGCGATTTACAGTATTCGTTGAATCTGCAAGTCATGTGCCACACCATCAGGATACATGCAGCAGCAGGGAGTTCTTCGTTGATGCTACCACCTGAATACTGTCATTTTCATTTCACCTACCCGGGTTATACAGCGACTTTCCTCATGGGCCTATCCAGCTCCTGCACCAGGAAGGCCCTTGGTGCCGCTGTACAATCTGGACGCCTCAGGAAATTGCCACTCTCGGGAAGCAGCTTCTCTCTTCCGATAACCACAATTCGCAGAAACGAAATTCTCTCTTCCCAATCCGAGCCCCCCGTTTCTTTCTATCGACAAACGCGCGCGATACATCTCAGCAAATGTTCGCAAAGATGATGCTGTAATTAAAGCGCATAAATTTTCATATCTCTGTGGGCGCATCCGTAGTCTAGGCGGATACCCATGTGTGGGTAGAGAAAGGAGGACACCATGAATGTGTTGGAAACATTAAAATCGGAACATCGCCTCATTCTTCGAATGATTGCGCTGGTTGAGATGGTCATTCGACGAATCCAGGAGGAAGAACAGGTTGATATTTCTTTCCTCAGAACGGCAACCGACTTCTTCCGTCGATTCGCCGACGAGGTTCATCATGGAAAGGAAGAGGATGTCTTTTTCTCCGAGCTTCTGAAAAAGAAACTCTCCCGGACACAAAAGAGCCTTATCGAGGAATTGCTGGATGAGCATCGCTGCCGGAGGGAAATCGTGGCTCAGGTGGTCGAAGCAGCAGATCGAAACGAGCGCTCGGGTGATGATCTGAACTTTGCAGGAACGATCCTGTTCGACATTACCACTCTTGCGCGAATATATCCGGATCATATAGCGAGGGAAGAGGGAGTTCTTCACCGTATAGCCAGGGAAAATTTCTCCCGGGAAGACTGGCGACGCATCGAGCAGAGATTCCGTAAATTCGATACCGAAGGCCGTACGCGGGAATACAAGAAGCTCCTTGCCGACTATGAAATAATACTTGGTAGAAGCCCGGTAGCCTACTCATCACCTATGGCTGAAAAAGCTCACTGAGTGACTGACCGAAATGGATGCGGTTTATTGTCGAAGAAAGGATAGAAGAGAGACTTCTAACCTCCAGAAAAGGGAGCGTGCGAAAGGGTGATGTCTGTGGAATCGAATCAGTAACGACAACTCGATCCAGTCCTGAGTTTTTGTTCAGATTCTGAAGGATATCTCGAGCACGCGGATTGCAGACATTATGAGAAAGGAGCAGTGTTATAGAGCGAATATCGGTAGTTTGGGTGAGCCTGCTGACCAGTGCTTGAAGGGTTCCGCCACTACTCATAATGTCGTCAATAATGATGCCGGTTTTTTTTCCACCAAATGCACCCATGACATCCGGGGTCTCTACCTGATTTGGACCCAGACGGGTTTTGGCGGCAACAGCATAGGGTAGTGACAATATTGCTGCTACGTTCGAGCACAGTTTCGCTGCGCCGGCGTCAGGTGATATAACGATGGCATCTGGAGCTCCTGCGTATCGTCCAAGTTCCGCCGCAAAGAGGGTTGAAGGGTCGAGCATGTCCATCGAAAGCTTGCCATAAAACCCCCTCAGTTGCGGACTGTGCGGATGCCAGGTCACCAGACGGTCAAGGCCGGCCGACTCCGAAAGATCAGCCATGAGACGAGCGGATGTCGGTTCGCGTTTATATCGTGTCGGCTTGTCCTGGCGGGCATAAGCCATATACGGAATCACACCGGTTACATGCGCCGCGCCGTGCTCACGAAGCGCTCGAGCCGCAATGAGAAACGATATGTAATTTTCATTCACCGAAACATCATCAACCGGATCCAGAAGCGATTGAATCAAAAAGGCGTCCGCCCCCCCGACATGCTCATTGAGGCGAACACAGGTTTCCGTATCTGAAAAGTTAAAATCGACATCCCGGAGGTAGGTTGGCTGGTACTCTTTTCGCCGTGGGGATTGTCGGTTCTTGAAAGTATCATATATGGTATCAGACAAATAAGAAGCGGACCGGCACGAGGCAATTACAAGTCGTCCCCGTGCCGAGTATCCGTTATCAAACGATTCGTCTTCAATAAGGGGTGAGGGGGTGTCTTCCATTCTAAGCCCCTTTGGCCAAAGCGACGCAAGTCGTGCCACCCGGCCTTGCGGTAGTGCATGAATGTTCTACTTTTTCTCCGAACCGGCCTCTCCTTCAACCCAGTACTTGTCCTTTCCGTGCAGATCATGCAGGGCCTCTTCCTGCTCCCGGCTTACCGGTTTTTTGGGATCGTATTCGGGAGCCCGGCATACATCATCCTTCTGCACGGACACATGAACCTCGGATTTTTTCCAGTGGATTCGGTCGATCCAATCAACAGATATCAGGGTTTTCTTACCTTCACAATGGGACCGTCCGTCGATCGCCGCATACCGAATGACCCAGCCCCTCGTGTCAATTATCAAATCGGCAACATCACCCACCGGCCCATCGAGTGAATGTGCATGGTAACCGATAACCTCTCCTGAGCTGCGAAGATGAGGGTCTACCTCGACGCCATCAACCGGTTCAGTACCGGGATCCTTTGGGTTACCACCTTTGTGGATCTGATCGTTCTTTTCGACCAAAACCGTCTCTCCTTCACCGCGATACTCTGAAATGGGATTGGCAACCTGCTCCGCTCCCAGGTATCCTTCGTACCCCCCCCAATAGGCAGGCCAGCCGAAATATTGATGCAGCTCGACCTGATGCTGCCGTGAAATAGGTTTTGCCGTATTGGTTTCTGGGCTTTCACGCACCTGTTTCTTTGTCAGGTCTACCCGGAAATCCGAATCTTCGGGTTCAGCAAAAGCAACTGGTGGGAGAATAACTTCCCGGTGACGAAGCCATGAGCCGACATCGACAACAACATACCGCACCTCCCACGACTCATCATCGAAGTAGAATTCCTTCACATGGCCAATATGCCCGTCATTCGCCACTACACCTCGTCCGCTTAACTGTCTGATGCTCCGCATCATTTCGCCACCTTTCCATTTCCACTCCGGCACGGCCGGAATCGCGTATGCTTGTTTTTCTTGCGTAAGAATCTGTAGTTTCGAGCTCGACCCAGACTTCGGCGCCTCTGCCAGCCTTCGCGCCCCCAAAAACATTCTTGTTCTCTCGTTGAGTGTCCACTACTACGCAAATGTGATACCGAACCCGCAACATTTGCGAAAAAAGGCGTATGAGAGATGCTGAGTCTACCGACACCTGTCCCAGAGACTTCGCAAAAACGAAAAAGAACACCCCTGAAAGCGAGAAGCGGTACTCCCAAAAATGAAAAAGGACCAAGATGCAGCATGCACCTGGTCCGGTCGAAAGAACTGGTGAGTGGAAGTCCTATGCTTTTTTTACTGCCTTTTTCTTGGTGGTAGCAGCTTTTTTCCTGGTGGTCCCGGCTTTTTTGGTGCTTTTCTTTCTGGCTGCTCCCCCACCATTACCATTTCCCTGTGCGATTTCTCGTTCAGCCTGAAGCCAGTCTTCCATTTCAGCACCGTGTTTTCCCCCGCGCTGTTCATACAACTCATAGGCTCGTCTGGCTATTTTCTCATTAAGATCCGCAGTACCCATCGCACCCTCCTGTTAAGTGGTTGTAGTAGTTCCGGGAAGACCATCCAGTTCCGAATGAAAGCATTAGTATACAACCGGAACGAAAGCGCAAGCAAGTAAGAAATTAGCTAGGTTTAGTTAGGATAAATACTGATCCCCGCCCAGATCTTTTGATTTGTATATTTAAAAAGTAAGGCAAGTTTTGTACCAGGACACTTCTGTAGCCGTGAGGTAATCACCAACTTCCTTGAAAGATTCTCGCGCGCGATTGTCCTCAACGGCACAAACTTTGCAGGCATAACTAAACACTATGCCTGCTGCATCAAATTCAGAAATTCAAAAACATCCCGAGCAGGAACAATTAGGCATGAACGTGTA